>JAIMBL010000042.1 GCA_023511615.1 Leptolyngbyaceae cyanobacterium HOT.MB2.61 | reverse complement strand
CTCGATCAACTGCGCAAAGCCCTGACCCAGGAGTTGCAGAAATTAGAGTCGCAGACGATCTCATCACTGACCGGATGGAATTACATTTTGGATGCGCTATCTGTAGCAGGTATTTCTTGAATTGGTATCAGAAAGATAGAAATAGAAACTCTTTCACTATCCAAAATCTAAAATCCAAAATCTAAAATGGCATAAGGACAGAGCTGCGATCGCTGGAGTTTCAAACAGCAGTTCACTTTAAGCGTTCAATTAAGCGATCGCCCACTCGCAAAGCATTGGCAATCACCGTTAAGCCAGGACTGACACTGGCATGGGAGGGAAAGAAGCTGCTGTCTACCACATAGAGATTGTGAACTTCGTGGGTGCGACAGTCCAGATTAAGGACTGAAGTCGTCGGGTCTTCTCCAAACCGACAGGTGCCACACTGATGTGCCACAATCTGTACAGGCATATCGCTGCGCGGATGGGTAGTACGATTGAAGACATTCGGCTGAACCTGTTCAACATCCTTCAAAACATCTACCCAACGGTAGACCAGCCGATCATGGGCTTCTACGTTGTTGGGCGTATAATCCACTCGCAGTTTCTCTCCCATGTAATAAACGCGATTATCGAGATTGGGGAGGTCTTCCGTTTGCAGCCACCACCCGATCGAATGAGTTGCCAACTGCCGTAAACCAAAGTTTGGCATCAATCTAGATAACGCTGAGAAAATCGGTGGAGCTTCAGCAAAGATAACATCCTGAAAAATACCACCAGAGTTTTGAACGTGACCTAGCGGGTAAGGGAAATCCTGGTCTCCCCAATAAAAATCATTCAGTCCCAGTGTGCGAGAGAACGTTCCAGAATTTGCTGAAGATGTCAATTGCACAACCACAGAAAGCAATTGCTTCATTAAATTTCGTCCCACTAAGCCAGAACCATTGGCAATTCCATTAGGGTGTTTTTCATTGGCAGAGCGCAGCAGTAATGCGGCGGTGTTGATTGCACCACAGGCAAGCACTATGATATCACCCATGAACAAATAGGACTGTTCTCCAATTTTCGCTTCAACTGCTTTGATTTCTGACCCCGATGGATTGGTTAACAAAGAGACAACATGAGCCGAGGTTTTGAGCGTCACATTCTCACGATCAAGAACCGGACTCACTCCAGTATCCTCTGCATCTGTTCGACCTCGATCGCCAATTCCCAGAGGCAAGTGAACAGGATGCAACCCCTGTTTAGAGAGAACGTCACTTATCGCTTGCACGATCGGTTCATGGGCAACTTCTGAGAAGGGATAGGTTTCGCTATGAGGTGGCTCAGTCGGATCGTCTTCAACCTTACCATGAACCTGATACAGCTTTTCAGCTTCGGTGTAATAAGGCTCAAAGTCCTGATATTTGACTGCCCAAGCAGGAGAAAGTCCCCCTTGGTGAGGCACTTCTTCAAAGTCGCGCTCGCGCATTCGCTGTAAAACGCCGCTCCAGATTTTTGTATTACCACCCACCGAGTAATAAGTTTGTGGATAAAATGGTTCCCCCGTATTGTCAAACCAGGGCTCTTTGGCGTTATATTGCTCTTTCTTAAAAACTTCTGTATCAATTAACTCTGAACTTTCTCGATAAATTAATTCGCCCCGTTCTAGTAACAAAATCTTCTTGCCAGTAGGTGCTAATTTGCGCACTAAAGTACCGCCGCCTGCGCCAGTCCCAACAATGATTACATCATAGTATTGATCATCGATAATCATAAATCAGTCTCCTACTGCCAGACATAGATCAGCGTATACAACACAATCCAGATAACATCAACAAAATGCCAGAATAGAGAGGTAGCTTCTACACCAAAGTAGCCATTATCGTAATTGCCGGGAATAAATGATCGTACCAGCATGATCAGTTGCAGTAAAATTCCAGTAAAAACGTGCAAGCCATGAAATCCAGTTAACAGAAAGAAGGTGCCACCGAACAAACCTGACTGATAGGTAAACGGCAGACTACGCCATTCAACTGCCTGCCCATACAGAAAATAGCTACCCATTGCCATTGTTGCCAGCAGAAACAGGCGAAACCCCCAGAGTTTCTTATCGTGCAAGTAGCGTTCGGCAACGTAGATAACAAAACTACTGGAAACCAGCACGATCGTGTTGATCAATGGATCTCTGGTTTCCAATCTCGTTACCCCTGGTGGATACCAGTTTGGGGTGGTGGTTTTGTAAACAATGTAACCAGCAAAGAAGCTTAGAAAAATAACACTTTCTGACAGCAGAAACACAATAAAGCCAAACTTGCTGTTTCCTGCTTCATCATGTTCTTGATGCTGTTGAACGTCGGTTTCAATGTCCTGGGCGATCGCTCTTTCTACTGTCATAATGGTTGCTGCTTTGGGAGTTTTGAGTTCAAGTTTTGAGTGAAACAGTTTTCAATTTTGAGTTCAAAACTTATTATTCAGAATTTTGTGTTGCGGGTAGAGCTTCAGGAAAATCAGTCAAGCCTGGATTCGGAATATTTGCTACCAGAGGTTGATTTCTGCCGTAGCCGTAGGGTCCTGAAATAACCACTGGCGTTTCTTCAAAGTTTTCAACGGTAGGTGGTGAAGAGGTGAGCCATTCTAAGCCATAGGCCCGCCAGGGATTGTTGCCAACCTTATCTCCACGAATCCAGGCGCTGACCATGTTGAGAATAAAGGGCAGAGTCGAAAGCCCCAACAGAAAACCACCAATGCTGGCTAACACATTCCAGTAAGCAAACTCCAGATCGTAGGATGCAGCGCGTCGAGGCATTCCCATCAGTCCAAGGGGATGCATTGGTAGAAAGGTTAATGCCGTTCCCAAGTAAGTCAAGACAAAGTGCAGTTTGCCCAACCCATCGTAATACATCCGTCCTGTCATTTTGGGAAACCAGTGGTAGATTGCAGCATAGATGCCCATGACGATCGCGCCATACAGCACGTAATGAAAATGTCCAACCACAAAGTAGGTGTTATTGACATGAATGTCGATCGGCACTGAGGCAAGAAAAATCCCCGTAATTCCGGCAAACAACCAGTTGCTAATGCCGCCAAGCGCAAAAAGCATTGGCGTCGTAAAGCGAATCTTACCACCCCAGATCGTTGCTACCCACCCAAACACCTTAATGCCAGAAGGAATCGCAACCAGCATCGTTGTCACCATAAAAAATATCCGCATCCAACCGGGAGTCGCACTGGCAAACATATGATGCACCCACACTATGCCGCTAATAATCGTGATCAGAATGGAAGATGCCGCAATGACTCGATAGCCAAATAGCGGTTTGCGGGCATGAACTGGCAGGACCTCCGAATAAACTCCAAACACGGGCAGAATCATCACATACACGGCTGGGTGGGAGTAGAACCAGAAGAAGTGCTGATACAGGATGGGATTTCCGCCCCGCTCTGGTGCAAAAAAGCTGGTACCAATGGTCAGGTCAAGCAGCAGCATAATTGCACCACCCGTGAGAGCAGGCAATCCATATAGCTGAATCAGTTGCGCCCCCAACACCGCCCAAACAAAGGCAGGTGTCCTAAACCAGGTCATCCCCGGTGCCCGCATGCGGAAAATGGTGGTGACAAAATTCACTGCCCCCATAATGGAGGACACCCCCGAAATCGCAACTGCCAGAATCCATAGCACCTGTCCGTTAATCAGATTTCCAGTAGGATTTTGCAGACTCACAGGCGGATATGCCCACCAACCTGACTGGGAAGGACCTCCCGGCACCAAAAAACTGGCGAGCATCAAGATTCCCACAATGGGAATCATCCAAAACGAAACGGCATTGAGTCGGGGAAATGCCATATCTTTTGCCCCGATCATTAATGGCACAAGATAATTTCCCAATCCCACCAGAACTGGAAACGTCCACATAAACAGCATGATCGAGCCATGCATGGTGAACAGCGCATTATAAACGGTGCGATCGACCAGATCTGCTTCTGGAGTAATCAATTCTCCCCGCATGATCATCGATAATGTGCCGCCAATTAAAAAGAAGACAAAGGAGGTAACGATGTATTGAATACCAATGACCTTGTGATCGGTGCTAAAGGTAAAGAAGCGCTTCCAATTGTCGGGGGCACCAGGATAGGGCTGTCCGCGAACAATTTCTGGAGCTTGAATTGAAATATTTGCCATGGGAAAGGGAGGTGAGTGTTAAAAATTAAGCGTCGAGAATGAGAGTTGAGCGTGAGGGGTCAGAGACTCTGCCCTCTTACGCGGACGGACTTTCCGGTCCATATTTAGGTGCATAGTTCACTACGGGCGGTGGAGCTGGCGGAATGGTGTCCCAACCGCGAATAGCAACTTTGTCTTTTGTGGAACCATTTTTTTCGTTTGCTTTGTTGTACTCAGAGATGGCACGGTTGTAGGCGGGGGAGGGCGATCGCGCTGCAGCATCGGCAAGCCACTGTTGATATTCATCCACAGGTTGAACGACGACATCTGCTTGATTGGCCGCAAAGTAGGTGCCGCTGAACATGGAGTCACGCAGACGGTAGGTTCCGGTTTTAATAGGAGTCAGTTCAAAAAAGATTTCGTGGTTGGGAACAACATCCTGCTTCAGGCGAAACGCCGGAATATAAAATCCATGCAGTACGTCTTCTGATCGCAGGGTAAATTTCACGCGGCGATCGACGGGCAAATGCAGCTCTGTGCTGGTGACATCCTGTTTGGGATAGTGAAAAACCCATGCCCATTGTTTCGCCGTTACATCAATTTGCTCAACAGGGGCAGTCTCAACTGCTTTTTGAATTTTTTGCTGAGGAGTGCTGTCAAACGGTTCAGCATAGGCTGGCTCTACCAGTTGGGGCATATGTAAATGCACTAGCTCCATTGGACCCCGAACTGCCATCTTTTCGTAGGTGCGGTAACTGACAAACGACAGCGTCAACACCAGAGCTAGAGGAATCGCTGTCCAGATGATTTCTAGCCAGGTATTTCCCTTGATCGGTGGGCCATCACTCATGTCATACTTACTGGCGCGATGAAAAACCAGCGAATATAAAAAGGGTCCAATCACACCCAAATAAATGAACGTGCCCAATCCAGTAAAGAGGCTGAACAGGTCATCCAGTAACTTTGCCTCTGCCGCCGCTTCGGGAGGAAACCAGGAATAGGACTGTTGTGCCATCCAAACGCTAACAAGCGTTACCAGAATGGCATAAATTGACATGATAAGAATTGCACGGAGTTTCAGCATGACTATTAGTACAGCAAAACAAAAGTTTTGTTGGGGGTGCAGGGGTGGACCCCCTACTTGGGGGCAAGCCTCCAATCCCCCAGGTTGCAAAATTTAGTGGTTGCAACACTAGAGTTGATTGGGATTTTCGCCTAAGTGCAGCATCTGATCTGCAGTGACATGGACACCAAATTCACCGCCTAAATGAGCGCCCAAGGTCCCCTGGAGGAACATCAGCACAAAAATGAGCAAGCCCGCCGCGATGTAGCTCCACTGCACCTGTCTGGCCATATCTTTTCTCCAGAGATAGCGTTGAAAACCACGCCACACAGTCATTCCCACAATTAACGTCAGAATAACGACCCCACCCACACCATGTAAGATCATCGTTTCTAGTGCTTGCATCCCCCAGGCACTGGTGACATCAGCCAGGGGCGCAGCCAGCAAAATTTCAAAGAACCCAGCAATCACGGTAAAGAAGGTAATGATTGCTGCTGCAACCAGGTTATACCAGCCAACATCAAATAGGGCTGAGCGGGTCACGGGGATCGCCAGATATTTGAATGCAAATTTGTCCAGGGGAAACAGAACACCAACAATATCAAACGCGATCGCCACGATAAACAATCCCAACGTAAGATGCACCAATTGGGGATGGATGGGGATCTGATAGGGCAACCCGTTAATGCCCAGGCCATCCCACTGTTTCAACAGGTCTGGATTCATGACAGACCTCCCTTGATTGCTTCGACAACCGGAACTGTATGCAAGCCATAGACCCAGACCAGTAAGCTGCCCAGGTAGGTTTGGGCACAGACTAACCCCACCAGCAGCACACTGACTGCCAGATAAGGGACAGGCAGTTGAGGTCGTTCCTGAAGGCGGATCACGTATCGCCATGCAGTGACGATCGCTAAAATTCCTGACAGCGACCAACCCAGGATGGTGTGAATATTTAGTGTGGAGACTGAAGCGGCGTAGGGTTCTGCCAGACCGGCCTCAATCTGCCCAAAAATAATTGCAATAAAAATCGAAATGGTTGCAAAGGCAAGGTTCCACCAGCTAACCTCATAGAATTTGGAATTCTTTGTAAAAGATCCAATAATGTCGCACAGCACTGCAAATAGCACCATTGCAATCACGAAATGTACCACGATCGGATGAATGGTGTCGGGGTAAGGAAGGTTGTGCTCATTGAGCGGCGGAAGATACTCAAACACAGGATTTAATGCTTACAGTGACAGGGGAATGAGGACGGTTCAATCAATCAGTGGATAGTCCAGCTTTTTTAAGTTGCTTGACAAATCTGTAAATAAACATAAAGCGATAACTCTGGAGTTTCAAGAGTTCTGGTCTGGAAGATTATCTTTAATTTTTAGGTTTCAAAACTAATGTGAAGCGAGCAGACAGAATGCAGCAGGGACAGCAGACCGCAATGCCAATGTCAAGTTGAATGGCACTGACGGAAACTGCATCAAGCAGCCAGCTTAGCTTTGAGCACTGAGTGAGGCTGTTGCATTCTGGGAAATGGCTTCGATCTACGTTTCACGACTCTGGGTTCAACCCGATGAGGGCGTGACGGTACGAACTGATCAGGAATGAGCGCCAGCAAAGCCGTGTAAAGCCGTCGTCAGGTTCGCTCAAATGCCATTGCCAATCAAACGCCCTGGTTCTGACGGAGTTTGTGTCCAGTCCCAAGAGCGTTTAGAGACGAGGCAATGAGTAAAGTTGCGAAGCCCGTTATCGTGGTAGCGCCAGATCAGGTCTGTTAACGTGCATCTAAATTGGAAAAAAAGTGCAGGAGTTTCTAAATTTTCTGCTTAAATGCAGGTGCGATCGCGAGAAATTTTGCCAAAAAGATTTCATTTTAGTACATGTGTCCTATAATTTTGTCAAGTTCTAAAATTCGATGTTTTATAACAGTGATCATCAGCCTTAGGAAAGCCAGTATTTATGAGGAGTTAGAAGGATTTTGAGTTTTGAGTCATTGGAATTCTTGCATCCCTGGCTCCTGACCTCCAGTCCCTAGTCTATGGCTTTTGGCTTCTGCCCCCTCCCCCCCTCTAACCACTAACCACCAACCACTAACAACTCTTCCTCCCCCTGCTCCCTGCCCATTTGCCGTTTACCTGACTAGTTCATCATGTACGCCCCTCTTGCCTCTGGAACCCTGCTGGATAATCGTTACCGTGTCGTTGGTATGGCGAAACGGGGAAGTCTTGGGCAAACCTACCTGGTGCGAGATCAGAAGCAACTCAACACTCTATGTGTACTGAAGGAGTTTATTCCCAATCAGCAAGATCCAGCGGTGATTGGCACGTTGCTCCAGCTTTTTCATCAGGAGGCTTCCCCCCTTTACGAATTGCGCCATCCCCAGCTTCCCCATCCGCGAGCAATGCTAGTTCAGGGAAATCGCCTGTATTGGATTCGGGAATACGTGGAAGGCAAGAGCTATAACGTCATTCTGGACAGCCGTAAAGCTCAGGGACAGGCTTTCTCAGAGGCGGAAGTCATCCAACTTATGATGAAAGTTTTGCCTGTCTTGAGTTATCTGCACAGTAAGGGGATTGTGCATGGCAATCTTACTCTGGATACCTTGATTCTGCGTCAGCAAGACCAGTTGCCTGTTCTAATCAACTACGGGTTGGTTAGAGATCTGGTTGTGCGATTACAACTCCATCCGGTTAAGCCAGAGAATGCCCTGGGTACCTGGGGATACATTCCTCCCGAAAAGATCAGCGATGGGCAGGTTTACCCCTGTAGTGACCTCTACTCTCTGGGCGTTGTGGCGATCGCCCTGCTGACCGGAAAATCACCAGAAGAACTCTATAACCAGAAAACCAGGGGCTTTGAGTGGGAATCCCTGGTGAATATCAACCCCAAATTTGCCCGGATTCTCAAACAAATGCTGGAAGCCCGCCCACAAAAGCGGTTTGCCTCTGCCAATCAGGTGATGCAGGCATTGGAACCGCTGGCTGCGTCCGCTCCTCCAGTGGCGGAGCCATCGTCAGCGCCCCCAGCGGTTGTATCTGTGACTCCACCTTCTCCTCCCCGTCTACCCGTGGAACCTGGGGCCGTTACACCCGCAGTAGATGAACCACTACCTGTCGTTCCAAAAGCAACTGCTCCTGCTGCCGTTAAGAAACGCCCCTTTAATCGTCAGAGCAGCGATTCGCGGGCTTCCACAGCCCTAGTGGTCGGGCTGGCACTGCTGCTTGGCGTCATCGCCTGGAGAGCCCTGCCGTTTTTCCGTGGCGATCGCAAACCTGCAGAATCCCCTTCTCCAGAAGTGGCCGTCAGCCCAGCGACTCAACAGGCAGAGCTACCTGTTAAACAGGCACCTCCAGTGGAGCAAAAGAGCCAGAAAACTTCTCCAAAGGCAGCCCCTCAAGCCAGCGGCACCTCAGATCAGGCCCTGCGCGATCGCATCCAGAAGTTGGGCGTCAGCCCCCAGTACTTTAATAGCCTGGTTGATGAGACGTTCTATATCAAATATCCTCAATTGAAAGGGCAGTCTCCCAACAACACCGGAGATGCCAGGCAGAAGGAAAATTGGACGGCGATTGGCAATGCCCTGGCAGGTCGGCTGGAGTCTCTCAATCCAGAAACCCGCAGCAAGTTAGGTACCTATACGTTAGACAACTACAGCCAGTGGCTGGCAGCACTGGGAGAATCGGGTAAGCAAAACAGTCCCACGCTTGATGCCCTGGCCGATGGCCGCTTCTTCAAACTGTTTCCAGAGTGGAAAGGGCGATCGCTGAACCCAGACACAATGGGGCAGGTCTGGTATGCGATCGCCGATGAAATGCTGGAGGCCGCAAAGGCGAAGAAAGCAGAAAAGAAGAATTAAGCCGTATTAATTAAACTCAGCGAGGCTGTCACCAGCCCTGCTAATCTCCAAAACCAGACGTGAATCGCATTGGTGAATGTCAATTTATAACTCTTACTTCTTCGTTCTCAACATCAGGTCAACGAGGCTGGTGATGACGCGATCTCGCTCCAGGGGAATGGTTTCTTTGCCATACAAAATCTCCTGCGCCAGCACGTAGGAAACCAGCGAACCAACAAAAATTTGAGCCATCGCTTCCGGGTCGGCAATATCCAGTTCGGGTCTGGATTGGAAATAGCGAGACAGAAGTTGCCGCCCCCGCTGAATCACCGAGCGGGTATACAGTTGCGCCAGCTCAGGGAAACGAACCGATTCTGCAATAATCAATCGCAATAGGGAAAGATACTCCTGATCGGCAACGACCGTCAGGAAAAACTCAGCCAGTTGGGGCAGCACCACTTCTGGCTCACCCAATATCTCCTCCTTGCCAAGGAAATTCCTCACCCGGTCAAAGGTCACTCGTTCCATGAGCGCCTTGAAAAGCCCTTCCTTGTCCTGAAAGTGGCTGTAAATCGTTTGTTTGGAAACTCCAGCCACCGCTGCTACCCGATCCATGCTGGTACTGGCATAACCGGAGGCTAGAAAAACTTGCATCGCTCCCTGCAAAATCTGTTCCCGTTTCTGGCTGACAACCTTTAAAGCCCCTTCCAACCCACCGGAGGAGGGTCTTTTTGATTGAGGTGCAGAGCGATCAAGCATGATGAATGAACCTGGATAGAGATGGAGAGGGAGGGGCAGTTGTTGGTTGCTGTTCTTAGAGAGAGGAAAGGAGAGAGGGGAAAACGCAAAACTCATCTACCCAGCTACCTGGTTACTCCCTTACTCCCATTAAATTTTCCAAACGATGGTCGTTCAACTATACTAGACGGTCTAGTATGATAGCATCCCTCATTTGAGGTTTCTAGCGATGAGCCCGACTATCACCTCCCCTGAAACTGCGCCTGCAGGTGCTGAATCGCTGCCGTCTAAGCCACGCAAACCTCCCTCCAAGATTTTTATTCCAGTGGGAATTGGGGCGATCGCGGCGATCGCAGGCTCCATGTGGTACTTTCTGGCCCGTCCAATAGATACCGGGCTGAGGCTGAGTGGGCGAATTGAGGGTTACGAAACGGATATCGGGGCAAAGACAGGCGGGCGGGTTGATTTCGTGGCTGTGCGAGAGGGGGATGAGGTGAAGCAGGGGCAGCTCGTCGTCCGCATCAACGATGATGAGGTGCAGGCCCAACTGCGGGGAGCCGAAGCCCGCATTGCTGCCGCTAGACAACAGGAACAGCAGGCCCATCTGCAAATTGATGTGATTGAGAATCAAATCCGGGAGTCACGGATTGGAGTGGTGCAGGCACAACAGGATACCCAGGGACGGGTTTATCAGGCCCAGGCCAATGTGGCCACTGCAGAAGCTCAGCTTAAAGAAGCCCAGGCCGAATTGAGTCTGGCAAACGTCAATCGAGATCGCTACACCCAACTCTATCAGGAAGGTGCGGTTGGGAAGATTGAGTTTGACCAGGCACAAACTACCTACGAAACTGCCAGGGCAAAGGTAGAGGCTGCAAATAAACAGGTCGCTGCCGCCAGAGGGGCTCTGGCCCTGGCCGCAGCTTCTAACTTGAACCCCGATATTCGCAGGGCCCAAACCGCTGCCCTGGTGGAGCAACGGAAACGGGCGATCGCGGCACTACAGGCAGCCCAGGCTGAAGTCAAAAATGCAGTAGCAGGAAAGCAGCAAATTCAGGCCCAAATCGCTTTCCTCAACGTCACCAGCCCAATTGATGGAGTAGTCACAGCCCGTGCGGTGGAACCGGGAGCCGTCGTCACCAGTGGCAAAACGTTGCTGACTGTGATTGATCTCAATACAGTTTACATGCGCGGCTTTCTCCCAGCGGGGGAGATTGGTAAAGTCCGCATCGGGCAACCAGCTAAAGTTTTCCTGGATTCCAACCCCACGCAGCCGTTCAATGCCAGGGTTGCTGCGATCGACTCACAAGCTTCCTTCACCCCTGAAAATATCTACTTCCGTGATGACCGGGTCAGGCAGGCTTTTGGCATCAAACTTGCAATTGACAAGCCCGGCGGCTATGCCAAGCCTGGAATGCCCGCCGATGCAGAAATCTTGCTGGAATGAGCAGCCAGGACAAAGGGCCACAATGATGACAACTTCTCGCCTAAATAATGCCCCTCACCCCTCATCCCTCGCTTCTCCCCTCTCCATCCCAATTATTCAAGTGGAAGGGCTCCACAAACGCTATGGCAGGCTGGTAGCCCTGCAAGGTATCAGCTTTTCCGTACAGCGAGGAAATGTGTTTGGGCTGATTGGTCCCGATGGAGCTGGAAAAACGACCACCTTTCATATCCTGGGTGGCGTGATGGAAGCCACGCTGGGAAACGTGCGGGTTTTGGGCCAGAAACCCCGCGATGCCCGCTTAGGGATTGGTTACTTAACTCAACAGTTTTCCCTTTATCCCGACCTCAGCATTGATGAAAACCTGCGCTATATTGCTGGCCTGCGTCGCGTTCCAGAGTCGCTGTTTGCTGAGCGACGGGAAAAGTATCTGCGCCTGATGGGTCTAGAACCCTTTGGTTCTCGTCTGGCGGGGCAACTTTCTGGCGGGATGAAACAGAAGTTAGCGCTCTGCTGTTCGCTGATCTACAAACCGGAAGTGCTGCTGCTGGATGAACCGACTACTGGGGTAGATCCTGTTTCCCGGCGCGAGTTTTGGGATGTGCTGGCGACCCTTGCCAGCGAAGGGGTGACGATTGTCGTTGCCACCCCCTATCTCGATGAAGCTGAACGCTGTAACCAAGTTGCCCTCATCTATAGGGGACAGATTCAGCAAATCGGAACACCGAAGGAGTTGAAACAGAGTCTTGGCTTGCAGCGCTTAGAAGTGCGAACTAGTCAGTTGGCAGCGGCAGAGCGAGTACTCATCGAGGCTGGAGAGGGGAAAGGAAACCAGAATTCCGTTGGGGGCGATCGCCCCCTCACCCCTACCCTCCAAATTGCAGATGTGCAAACCTTTGGCGATCGCCTCGATATTCTGGTTGCCGATGCCCAAACTGGTGAAGCTGAAGTGCGTGAGCTGTTTGCCCAGAACCATCTGCCTCTCAATCAGCTTGACCTGATGGAGCCGACCCTGGAAAACGTCTTCGTTACCCGTCTGCGGCAGCAAGGCTCTGCCCCACCCTTCATTCCGCTTCTCCGCAGTCGCCCCAATGCCTATCGGGACTCTGGGATACCCGCCATTTATGCCCGCAACCTGAACCGCAGGTTTGGCAATTTTCAGGCGGTTAAAAACGTGAATGTGGAAGTCCAGTACGGCGAGATTTTTGGGCTGTTGGGTGCCAATGGAGCTGGAAAGACGACCACAATCAAAATGTTGTGCGGATTGCTGGAAGCCAGTTCTGGAGAAATTTCCCTGGGGGGCGAAACCAGTAACCTGCGCAGTCAAGACCTGCGGCGACGAATTGGCTACATGAGCCAGAAATTTACCCTCTACGATGATCTCACGATCCTGCAAAACCTGGAATTTTATGCTGGGGTTTATGGCATTCCCCGCCGATTGCAACCCGAAAAGATTGCCTGGGTGATTACCACCTGCGGTCTGGAGGGGCAAGAACATCTGGTCACCGGGCAACTTCCCGGCGGATGGAAACAGCGAGTGGCTTTTGGGGCCGCCGTCATGCATGAACCGGAGATTTTGTTTTTAGACGAACCCACCTCAGGCGTTGACCCACTGGCGCGGCGGCAATTCTGGCGATTGATCAACGACTTCGCTCGACGCGGTACCGCTATTCTGGTGACCACTCATTATCTGGAAGAAGCGGAGCAATGTAATCGGATGAGCTTTCTGGTTGCCGGTGAAACAGTGATTGAAGGTTCTCCCAGCCAGATCAAGACGGCTCAACCCGGCAAGTTGATTGAAATCAAGCCCGATCTCACCCAGGCCGCCTCCGATCTGCTGAAACAACATCTCGCCTCCTGGCGGGTTTCTATCTTTGCCGATCGCCTCCATGTCGTAGTGGACAATCCAGAAACCGATATGCCTCAACTCCGCTCCATCCTGCAATCGAGTGGATTGAACATTCAATCCCTGCGTCCAATTCCCTACTCTCTGGAAGACGCTTTCATTGGAACCGTACAGCGGGCACAGGCAAGATGATGAAACGAGTTTTTGCTCAATGTGTCAAAGAACTGGCTCAGTTTCGGCGCGATCGCATCACATTAGGGCTTGCTTTTTTACTGCCCTTACTGAGTTTGTTTATTTTTGGGTTCGCCATTCGGCTAGAGTCCAAAAACATTCCCCTGGTAATTCAAGACTTTGACCGCAGCGGTCTAAGCCGCACCTATATTGAACGCCTGTTTGCAACGAATCAATTTCAACCGGCCCGCTGGTCCCCCAACCAACCTGTAGAAGAAGCGTTAGATCACGGGGTTGCCAAAGCAGCGGTCCTCATTCCGCCTGAATTTAGCCGCCGCATCAAGGCTGATAAGCAAAGCCCAGTTCAAGTGTTAGTAGATGGTACCGACGCTAACAATGCCCGTGTAATCCGCAACAGTATTCAGGCAACCACAAATTTCTTTTTGAGCGCAGATGGATTGGTAGATCGATTGGAGCCAATCAAGGCCCAAATCCGGCTATGGTTCAATCCTGGACGAAAAGAGTCGCTCTACATTGTGCCGGGGGTTTATGCTGTCGTGCTGTGGATTTTTCCATCCTTGCTGGCCGCGATCGCCATGGTCCGCGAAAAAGAAAAAGGCACCATTCTGCAAGTCTATGCCTCCAGCCTCACCGCTTCAGAACTTTTGCTGGGGAAGGCCCTCGCTTATGTCCTGGTTGGTCTTTGCGAAGCCTTAATCGTCATGGGTTTAGGAGGGCTGATCTTTCGAGTGGGGTTTGCCGGTAATCCTACTCCCTTACTGATCAGCACACCCATTTATTTAGCAGTTGCCATCATGTTTGGACTCTTCCTCGGTGTGCGCAGCAACAATCAAAACACTGCCGTCCAGGGAGTTGCCCTCATCGGTTTCTTGACAGCATTTCTACTCTCCGGCTTCATCTACCCCCTCAGCAATATTCCTTTTCCCCTCTCCCTGATTTCCAACATTGTTCCCGCCCGTTACTTCATTGTAATTACCCGTGATGCTTTCGTTCGTGGTGTGGGATGGTCAGGTATCTGGTTTGACTTATTGATGATTAGTCTGATTGGATTATTGCTTTTTAATATTGCCAGACGGCTACTCAGCAAGATGCAATTACCCTATTAGGTATGAGTGATGAGTTATGGGTTTTGAGTTATAGGTAAACAGCCACTGCCCATAGCAAAATATCCTTCACCCCCTACCGATTCTTCCCAGCTTATAACCAACCTCATATCCAAGCCTTAAACCTCGATCCCCATTTTCTCTTCCCCACTCTCCACTCCCTCTTCCCCACTCAAAACCACTATGTTCCCCTCACTCAAACGTTTCTTTGACAGTCGTTTCTGGGCGTTGGCACGAAAAGAATTGAATCAAATTTTTCGCACGAAAGAACTATTAATTCTATTAACCATTCCACCGACGATACAGTTGCTCATCTATGGTTTTGCCCTGAACCCTGATGTGCATTATTTGAAATTGGGTGTGGTGGATTATGCCAATGTGTCTGCCAGTCGAGAGCTGGTTTCTGCCCTGACAGAAAACCGGATTTTTATTGCAGAGGCGTATCCGGTGAGCGAAGAAGAATTGGGGCGTATGGTTGAGGACGGTCAACTGACGGCAGGTTTGGTCATTCCACCGACCTTTCAACGAAGCCTTGCGAATGGAAAAACAGCAGAAGTGCAGGTGTTTATCGATGGAGTCGATGCAAATACGGCTGGCATTGCAAGTGGCTACATGGCTCAAATCATTCAGCAGTACAACCGTCGTCTCCTATCTGGCCAGGTTTTACCTCCAGTGGCTCCTCAAGTCACCTTTCTCTACAATCCGGGGCTGACCAGTAGCTGGTTTTTTGTACCCGGTGTGATGGGACTGGTCATCACCCTGATTGGGACGCTGGTTTCATCTGTCACTGTTGTTAAGGAGAAAGACACGGGCACGCTGGAACAACTGCTGATGACTCCCGCGGAACCCTGGGAAATTCTACTGGCAAAAATTGTGCCGTTGTTTGGGTTAATGATGGGGGATGTGCTGCTGGCATTGACGATCGGGCGAGCGGTCTTTGCGGTGCCGTTTCGGGGAAGTTTTCTGCTGTTTATGGTGCTTTCAGGACTTTATCTGTTTGTCGGCATTAGCGTCGGCATTATGCTGGCTACCATCTCCAGGTCTCAGCAGCAGGTCGTTCTCACAACCTTTTTCATTAACTTGCCGCTGATTCAAACTTCAGGTGCGATTGCCCCCATCGAAACCATGCCAATATTTTTTCAAATCCTGGCATTGTTCAATCCCCTGCGTCACTACATTGCCATTATCCGCGGCATTCTGCTTAAAGGTGTCGGGCTGGAAGTGCTGTGGACTCACGCTCTGGCCCTACTGGCATTTGCTGTCATCCTCCTGAGCATCAGCATTCACCAATTTCGCCAGCAATTGAGTTGATGGAGCATTGATAATAAGAATGGGGTGAATAGAGAAAAAGAAAATGAACAGGGCCTGGGGACTGAAGGGTGAGAGGCTAAAGGACTGGAATGAGATGCCTATTCAGTCCCCAGCACTCAAAACTCGAAGCTTCCATATTCCCTGCCTCCCAGTCCCTTCTTCTTCTCTTCCTCCCCCAATCTCTAGAAATTTGGCTCTCCTGACAAGCCAGAAGAACTAAAAATTTCTGCCATTCGTAGGAGTCCTTTTCTGGGTAGACATTGTTACAATACTTTACATGACCTATTTTACCCGGCCATAAATCATGAATTCAAAGACTGCCACTCTCGAATCCATTTCGTCTACCGAAAGAATTGCCGTCGGTTCCATCGAGCAGTCTTACCATGAAATCGGGGATGGGTCAACCGCTCCTGCGCTAGCCATTGAAGGCGAGCTTTCTCCAGTGTTTGAAGAAGATTGGAGGTCTGCCCAGGTTCCCTCTGAGGATGAGGAAGTCACAGGTTTGCGGTATAACCCGGAGGCGATCGCCGCCTACTACCGGAAACGCCCCTTTGCCGTCTTGGGGCGGGTCATGCAAATCATCTTTCCCTTCCTGACCTATGGCCTGACCTGGTGGTGGAACCGTCGCACGGGCATCAGTGAGAAAAAACAGCAACGGCAGGCAGCCCGTTTGCGTGAAATTTTGACCTGGTTAGGACCGGCATTCATTAAGGTGGGGCAGGCACTCTCTACCCGTCCTGACCTGGTACAGGCAGTTTACATGGAAGAGCTTGCGAAGCTGCAAGATCAGTTGCCACCCTTTGACAATGCCGTGGCGTACCGCTTCATTGAGGAAGAATTGGGCAGTCCGCCAGAAGAAATCTACGCCGAACTGACCCCCGAACCAATTGCAGCCGCTTCCTTAGGGCAGGTTTACAAGGGCAAACTGAAGACTGGTGAACTCGTCGCAGTCAAAGTTCAACGGCCTGGGCTGGCTCAGGGAATTGCCCTGGATATGTATATCCTTCGGACTGTGGCCTACCTGGTAAAGAAGCACGTGAAGTGGGTGCGGAGTGACCTGGTTGGCATTATGGACGAGTTTGCCGCCCGCATCTTTGAGGAGATGGACTACACCCAGGAAGGGCGAAATGCAGAGCGGTTTGCCCAACTTTACGGCAACATCCCCAATGTCTATGTTCCTCGAATTTATTGGGAATACACCGGACGGCGGGTGCTGACAATGGAATGGATTACGGGCACCAAGCTGACTCAGCCAGAGGCGATTCGGGCTCAGGGGATAGATGCCAGTTACTTAATTGAGGTTGGCGTGCAGTGCTCTCTGCGCCAGCTTCTGGAAAATGGTTTCTTCCATGCCGACCCCCACCCCGGTAACTTGCTGGCAACGCCTGACGGTAAGCTGGCCTATCTGGACTTTGGCATGATGAGTGAGGTGAAGCCGCCTCAGCGCTATGGATTGATTGAGGCAATCGTGCATCTGGTAAATCGAGATTTTGAAGGTCTGGCGCGGGATTACGTCAAGCTGGAATTTCTCAGCCCTGACACTGACCTGACGCCGATCATTCCTGCATTTGCCACGGTATTTAACAATGCCCTGGGAGCCAGCGTTGCTGAAATCAATATCAAAACGATTACGGATCAGCTTTCCGCACTGATGTACGAGTATCCCTTCCAGGTGCCTGCTTACTATGCGCTGATTATTCGATCGCTCGTCACCCTGGAAGGCATTGCCATTAATGTCGATCCCAATTTCAAAGTTTTGAGCAAAGCCTATCCCTATGTAGCCAAACGCTTGCTCACCGATCCGGCTCCCGAACTGCGAGCATCGTTACGAGATCTTCTGTTCAAAGATGGCAGTTTCCGCTGGAATCGTCTGGAAAACCTGCTCCGCAACGCTCGTAACAGCAGTGATTATGATTTGGGGCAGGTAGTTGACCAAACGCTGGATTATCTTTTCTCGGAGCGGGGCGAACTGATCCGGCAAAACATCGTCAATGAGATTGTCAAAGGCGTAGATACCTTAGCCACGAATACTTTCAACAGATTCAGTCATGCGGTTGGTGAACAATTGGGGCTCTCGATTCACCAGTCTCCAGTTTCGTCAGACAATCAGAAGACTCTAGACCACATCAAGCGTATCTGGGGGATTCTCCAAGAAACCCGTGGCTTTGATCCAACAAAGATTTTGCCTATTATTCCTCGGTTGCTGTTTAACCCCAATGTGCACCAGATGGGTCAGCAAATTGCTAGCGGATTGGCCCAACGGGCGATCGCTCGCTTTATCCGTGAGTTCCTTTTAGCTGAGGAAGTGGAACCCATTGATGAGGAAACCATAAACCCACCACTCCCCTCCAATCAACTTCGCCTTTCTCCTGCCCGCCAGTAATATGGCTGTCGCCAGGCTGTTCAGGACATTAGTTTTAAGAGGGCTTGGGAGCTTCTCCCCCGCCAGGGATTCCATCCCGGCACCCCGTCCTGAGTCTGGGCAACTCAAACGGATTCACACGATATTCGGAGGACAGCACGCATTTTCTCAATTGGCGCATAGCAGGCGAGGGGAGATTAGCCTGATATTGTCATCTTCAAGTCACATTTCTATTGCAGAGTAAGACTATTGCGGGATGCTCCTGTTCCGTTTTATTACAATCGCTGTATAGCTGTCGCCAGGTTGCTTAGGACACTGGGTTTAAGGGGGGTGTGGAGGCGAAGCCCCTAGCCAGGGGTTCCACCCCTGCACCCCGTCCTAAGCCTAGTGGCTATAGCTATAGATTTTGTGTCGTACTGGTGATCATTAGATTTCGTTATGATGACGCAACCTCTCAATTCGCCGACTGCGCCCAACTATGGGCGTTCCGTCGAAGAAGTCGCACGATCGCTGCAAACGGATTTGAGACAGGGTCTGACGACGGCTGAAGTTGACAAACGCCTGCAAGAGTATGGGCTGAACGAACTCAAGGCAAAGCCAGGAAAACCCGCCTGGCTTCGATTTCTGTTGCAATTTAATCAGGCATTGCTCTATATCCTGCTGATTGCAGGGGCGATTAAAGCCTTTTTAGGATCGTGGACAAATGCAGCAGTAATTTGGGGTGTCACGGTAATTAATGCCGTAATTGGTTTTGTGCAGGAGTCAAAGGCAGAGGGGGCGATCGCGGCTCTGGCAAAGGCAGTGACCACAGAGGCGATCGCTATTCGAAATGGGCATAAAATGCGAGTTGCCTCCCGCGAGCTGGTCCCCGGTGATCTGGTGTTGCTTACCTCTGGTGATAAGGTTCCCGCAGATCTGCGGCTAATCTGGGTCAAGGAGTTACAGGTGGATGAGTCAGCGTTGACGGGAGAATCTGTTCCAGTAGAAAAAACAACGGAACCCCTGGATGTCAACACTCCGCTGGCAGAGCGAACGAACATGGCCTACGCGGGCAGTTTCGTCACCTCTGGGCAGGGGAGCGGGCTGGTGGTTGCCACGGGAAGCAGCACAGAAGTGGGGCAAATTTCCCAATCGATTGAGGAACGTCCCAATCTCAGTACACCGCTCACCCGTAAGTTTGCCCAATTCAGTCAGACATTGCTTTATGTGATTCTGTCGCTGGCAGCCCTCACACTGACCGTGGGCGTGGGTCAGGGAAAATCACTGGCGGAAATGTTTGAGGCAGCCGTGGCGTTAGCAGTTAGTGCCATTCCAGAAGGGTTGCCTGCGGTGGTAACAGTGACACTGGCGATTGGGGTCAATCGTATGGCTCGTCGTCATGCGATCGTTCGCAAACTGCCAGCAGTCGAAACCCTGGGCAGTGCAACCGTCATTTGCTCAGACAAAACTGGAACCCTGACTGAGAACCAGATGACTGTACAGGCCATCTACGCTGGAGGGGAACGATACCAGGTCAGTGGTACAGGGTATGCGCCAACGGGTGAAATTACTGTGGTAGCCGCTTCCGGGGCAAAAACCGTTGAGAGCGATCGCTCATCGCCCATCGACTTGCAGGCCTTACCTGTTTTACAGACTTGCTTGATCGCCGGAGCCCTGTGCAACGACAGCCATCTGGAATGGAAAGACCATCACTGGATAGTGATTGGAGACCCCACTGAAGGTGCATTGATTGTTTCCGCTGGCAAAGCTGGGCTGGAACAGGTAACACTGATGGAGTCGCAGCCCAGAATTGACACCATTCCGTTTGAGTCACAGTTTCAGTACATGGCCACCCTGCATCAAACGGCAAAAGGGCACATTATCTACGTCAAGGGCTCTGTAGAAGCGATTCTTAGCCGCTGCCAGCAGATGTTTGATGTTTACGGGCATCCCATCCCGATTAACCGGGAACAGATTCAATCAGAGGTTGAAAAGCTTGCAGAGCAGGGCTTACGAGTACTGGCGTTGGCAGAAAAAACGGTTCCTAAAGCCCAGGTTTCCCTGTCTCATAGGGATATTGAGTCTGGCTTAATCTTTCTGGGTTTGCAGGGCATGATCGACCCACCGCGATCGGAGGCGATCGCCGCAATCCGTAACTGCCGTTCTGCCGGAATTCAAGTGAAGATGATCACAGGAGATCACTTAACCACTGCCACGGCGATCGCCCGGCAACTGAGTCTGGAGAAACATGGACGGGTGATTGGCTTCAGCGGGCAGCAACTGAACGAAATGGACGACGCGAAACTGTCCCAGGCCGTGGAGGATGGTGTTGTTTTTGCGAGAGTGGCTCCTGCTCAAAAGCTGCGGCTGGTTGAAGCGCTCCAGGCAAAAGGCGAGATTGTGGCCATGACAGGGGATGGGGTGAATGACGCCCCTGCCCTTAGACAGGCCGATATTGGTGTAGCCATGGGCAAAACGGGGACGGATGTGGCCAGAGAAGCAGCAGATATGCTGCTGACAGATGATAATTTTGCTTCGATTGAAGCAGCGGTTGAGGAAGGTCGCACTGTCTATCAAAATCTGCAGAAAGCGATCGCCTTCATCCTACCTGTGAATGGCGGCGAATCGATGACAATTCTGATCAGTGCCTTACTGGCCAGAGAATTGCCGATTCTCTCACTTCAGGTGTTATGGCTGAATATGGTGAATTCCGTTGCCATGACGGTTCCCCTGGCTTTTGAGCCAAAGTCAGATCGGGTCATGCAACGCCCTCCCCGCAATCCCCGTGAGCCACTGCTGTCAGGCAAGCTATTTCAGCGAATTCTGACTATTTCCGTGTTCAACTGGATTCTCATTTTTGGCATGTTTGAATGGGTATGGCAAACGACTGGCGAATTAGCTCTGGCTCGAACAATGGCCATCCAGTCCCTGGTTGCCGGGCGGATTGTTTATCTGTTGAGTATCAGTCAGTTAGGAGAAGCGATTACGGCACCAATTCGCCGTCGTTCGGCTTCTGTGAAAGATGTCTACGCGATCGCCCTCGGCCTTGTTGCGACTATTATTCTCCAAATTATCTTTAGCCAGTGGGGCGTAATGAATACCCTGTTTAAGACCGCCCCCCTGAATCTAAATCAATGGTTGATCTGCCTTTTACCAGCACTGCCTATGATTCCTGTGGCTATTTTTGCAAACTGGATCGATCGCCCCAATTAAATTTAAGGGTAGTGTCCAAATCGTAATGATTTTTGAGCGTTGCTGAAAAGCAGGATGAATTGAAACAAACTGCCGCTTTGCTTCATGGGCAAATACACCCACATCAAGCTGACCAGGCTTCTCGAAAATCAGCGTAAAGTGTTAAACCACCATCAATAAACAGGGTTTGCCCGGTAATATAAGCGGCCTCATCCGAGGCTATAAAAGCAACGGATGCAGCCATCTCATCGGTAGTACCGGCACGACCCATAGGAATGTGACTTTCCACAATCGCTCTCTTTTCCGGGTCATCGGTCCATTCTTCGTTAATCGGAGTCACCGTTGCGCCAGGGGCGATCGCATTCACCCGAATGCCACGATGGGCATATTCTAGAGCCAGGGTTTTGGTAAGGTTTTCCATTCCACCTTTGCTGACGGAATAGCTAACGTACAGTGGTCGAGGAATGATTTCGTGAACGCTGGAGACATTAATAATTACTCCAAAGCGATTCTGTGTCAACAAATGTTTAATCGTTTCACGGGCACACAAAAAAGCACCTCGTAGATTAACAGATAAGACTCGATCAAACTCTTCGGCTGAAATTTCATGGGAGGGACGTTCTATTTGAATCCCAGCATTGTTGATCAGAATATCTAAACTGCCAAGTTGGTTAACGACTGTGTTAACCATCGCAATGACATCATCTTCTTTGGCCACATCCCCTTGAACGAGAAGGGATTTCACACCGCATTCTTTCATCTGCCCACAGGCTTTTTGCATCACCATCGCCTCTGTGTCTTCGGCTCCTTCCAGGCTTTTGCGGTAATTAATGGCAATGTTGCAGCCTTCTTGGGCAAGGCGAACCGCGATCGCCTGACCAATACCAGAGCTTGCCCCGGTAATTAAAGCGTTTTTGCCCTTCAGTCCTTGCATCATAGAAGTCCTTATTGAAATGGGGGTTGCAAGTTGATGATACCAACCGCTCAGGCGATTGACTATCTTCAAGGATTAAAAGGGTAGGAGGTGTATAGTGTCACACCTCACACCTTCCATCCCAACGAAGTAGTAGCATGACCAGTTCTCCTGAGAGTTTGGTGATAAGCGAAGCTTATACCAAAACAAAATCAATATTCCAGGGATTTTGTTTTATAGCGGCAGTCATTGTCGTTAGGACGGGGTGCAGGGGTGGAACCCCTGGCTGGGGGCGAAGCCCCCACTCCCCCTCTAATTCCAATGTCCTAACGCACCTGCGTAGAACTATAGATGAAAGAGTAGCTTATGCTACTCTTCCACCGGCAAGCCGGGAGAACCGCGGTAGTGTTTTACATTTATTGATAACACTACCTAGACCGATAAACCCAACTCATAACGATTGATGTACAATCCAATGACAACATCGTGTACTGTCTCAGATTTAGAGAAACATATCGTCCTACGAGCGAGTCGCTTGATTCTGGTTCTCAAGGTCAGATCCTTCCGTTCGATCTTCTGAGTGTTCGCTTTGCCGATTTGGTGCTGCTTGGGGTTTAATTTCCGTTCATACGCTCCCCAACCATCCGTATAAAACTTGCTAATCCCAAATGGTTCTAGCAATGCTTTGAGCTTGAGAAACCCATTGTCAGTATGATTTCCTAACACATAGGCTAACACCTTTCCACTGGCATGATCGATCGCATGCCATAACCCTCGTTGGTTCTCCTTGTTGTGTACGAAACTCCACATCTCATCGAGTTCCCCTTCCCGTGAAGGAGTATCACTGACAACCTTGACTGGCACAACTTCTACCTCAACTTGTTGGAGGTCAATCTGTGCTAAGAGTGGTTCATTGACTGGACTCAGCCCCTCGACTTTTTTTTAATTCTGCAATCACCGTTCTTGTGCTGACATGCAGCACCCTGGCAATATCACGCACTCCACTGCCATTGAGCGTCATCTCCACAATTTGCGCTTTAACAGAAGCGAGTCGTCCAGGATAAGACGGATTCAACCCAAAGGTACGTCCTTGACAGAGTTGAGAGCGACACAAAAAGCGCTGTTTTCCCGCAGCACTTCTACCATTTTTGACGACAGACTCCTCACTTTGACAATAAGGACACATGACAGGGATAAGAGCCATAGCAGGAAATGACCGGTACGGAGGTGTGAGTGTTCAGCTTACCTCTCCCCATTTTACGTCATCAATATATGTAAGACATTACCGAGAACCGCATGGCCAAATTTGATAAGCAACCTGGCGACAGCACAGGTATTCTTCACTGCTCCATTTCTTGATTCGTTGGCAGGCAATTGTTCGCTCCAGAAGAACACAGACGATAAAGCTGACTTTCCTGCTCAACTTCTGCTGCAACCTTTAGACGCAGCTCCCACGGTAGCAAAACCTCCATCTTGGGACGCCAGGCCCGCAACCGCAACATGACATTGGGGTCACCAATACGATATTGAGCTGTGTAATATGCATCCTGGGGCGATCGCGCCTGCCAGATTTGCAGCAATGCCCGACGCTGCGCAGCATCAGACGTATGTTGTTGAATCAGTTGCTTAACTCTGGCGTAACTCACCTGTTCAAAGGTATCATGACGCACTGTACCACGAATATATCCTTGATAAAACCAGTGATCAAAGCGCAACAACATTAATGCCGCAGGCTGATAAAAATCAAATCCCCAGGCTTCCGCCATTTTTTCTTGAATGTAATCAGGTGTTGGCAGCGTATTCTTTTGAAATGCAGTTTGTAGTTTTCGTGGAATCTGAGCATTCGTCCATTTGAGCGCCTGTAATTTGTGAATTCGATCCAGCCGATAATTGCGCCAGTCCACAGCCTCCGGTTCTTCGCCTGGCAACTGCCCCCAGGCACAGAGATAGGTTGCTCGTTGCACATAGTAGATGCAAACCGGATAAACAATGCTCTGCACCCGTCTACCCAGCACAGCACTTTCGTAGGTCAGCAGGATGGGTGGAATGGTCGGTTTTTCCCAAACCTGCCGCAGTTGCTCCTGCCAGTCATCCACCCGATCAATCGCCGCTTTGGGCACCACATAGTCAACGTGTAGAAAGAAACGTTGATAGCCATTGATCTCCTGGGACAGGTTCTCCGCAATCGCTGCCAAGTCAGGATGGACAATGATGCTGCTTCCACCTGTCGTTGAAGACTGCGGTTGGTCAGGAAACTCCTCCACCCGGTGATAGATCGATCCCCTGCGTTTGACCCAGCCCAGCTTGCACAGAATTTGCAGATCTCCATACAGACTGCGCCGCGTCACTCCAAATAAGCGCGATCGCAAAATTTGCTGGAGATTGTCTGGCTGAGAATCGTGTTGCTTAAGCGACTTCTGCCAGGTTTCCTTAGAAATTCCCACGCTCGAATGGAACAGCCAGTCTGCCGTAGTTCTGGCGCAGCGGCAGGCGCAATCATGCACAGGTGGAATCGCTTCACCCGTCGGATGCGTATTGGTGAAAAAGACATCCCGCCAATCGGTATAGGTGAATGCATCTGGTAATCCCGAATCTGCTCCCTCTTCGCCGTACAAAAATTGCAACCAGACCCATAGCCGAATTGCCCTCGGCAAATTTTGCTTTAATGAACCGCGAGCTAACCACTGTAGCAGAGTGATCGTCGGCGGGTCGGAGAAAAAAGGGAAGGTCATAAAGGGGACGTCGGGGAGTCGGGGAGTCGGGGAGTCAAGTTTCCAAAGGATGCGATTTCGCTGATCACACGATTAAACTCCGAACTCAAGTAATCATTTCCTGTTGCTCGATAGATTTGATTGAGGGATTGGTAAAACCCTAGCATTTCCTCCTTACCTCTATTGAAATACTGCCAGGTAGACTCTCCTTCTCGATGCAAAGAAACCAAGAGTGATCGCGCATTATGCAACTTATCGGCCAGAGATACACGTCGGATTTCTGGTGATGCCTGCCAAATCTGCTTCAGGTAGGCCACTTTGCGTTCCTGCCAGGAGGGTTCAGGCATCCCATCCGTTTCCGTACAACCATCCACGATCGCCGTCACGCGATCGCCAAACCGCTGCCGAATCACCTCACGGGTTTTGGCACCTCCCTGATCTTCAATCGCATCATGCAATAAAGCTGCGATCGCCTCATCCTCATCGCCTCCATCCTCCAATACCAGCGCTGCCACACTCAATAAATGGGCAACATAAGGAACGCGCTGATCCTTCCGATACTGCCCCTGATGCAGTCGGTTTGCATAAACCAGCGCATCTTCAAATCGTTGAGTCAACTGTATTCGTTTTGATGAATTCATCGTTTGTAAGGGTAGTTTTTTCACAATTAATATGCCTCCCCATTGAACTCCCCTATTCCAATCTTTCCAAATCCAGATATGCACAGGCTTGAAAACTCCCCTTCCAAACCCTGCTACAGTAGTCTCCAGCTAGGCCATAAAACTAAAATGAACTATCGTAAGATGGCTCTCACTCCATTACTCCCCCACCCCATACCCATCCACCCATCCTCCCCTATGTCACCCATTCAACTTCAACTAATTCCTCACACCACCCAAGACGGACTTCCTTACCAGCATTTGCGATTTCAGATTACAACTGAAGATGGCATCCTGGAGCCTCAGGATCTGAAAGGTCTGAAACTGCCCGACTCTGTGCAATGGAACCAGGGTATCGCGATCGAGGGCAAAGGTCCCATCTGGCTCTACGGCTACCTGGTGCACGAATGCCATCCTTCCACTTGGGTAGGTTGCTACGATCCGCGCCTGGGCGTTGTGGTCATCTCTTCCCACACTCACGATGTCAAAGTTGGCAGTGTCCTCCCCATTCAATTGCCTGCGTAAAAGAATGGGTAGTGCCCAAATCGTAATGATTTTTGAGTTGCTAATGATGGTGGCTAGCGCCACTCATCCCTGTTAGGTCTACTAAAGAATGCAACCACCTTGCTCCTCCCAGGCGACTCCCACACCCACATGCACCAAAACGCTCAAATTCAACTCGACATCACCTCCCTACAAACCGGGTCATTGCAGGCTCAAATTCTCCTCATTACCCTGCTGAAACCTGGCGATTTATCTTTATCTCGCGAACCAGAAGCAGGAAACCCATTTTTCAATCACATCAAACCCGCCGAATTAGAAACCCTGCAACTTCCATCCCAACTGGATTTGAGTCAGGGAATTATTCTTTACGGCAATGCCCCTATTTGGTTGTATGCCCATCTAGTTAATCAATGCCGTCAGGTACCCTGGGTTGCCAGTTATGACATTCGTCAAAACACCGCGATCGTCGTGAAAAGTTCTACCCCTCTTCCTGCCGTGGGTGACAAAATTCCAATGCCGCAACGCCCACAACCTGGAATTGCGATCGCCATTGGCGGCCCACCTGATAGCGGTAAGAGCATCCTCTCCAACGCACTCCGCTTTACCCTGCCCCGACATTACCCCAACTTAAACCTGTTTCTGCATCGAGCCAACTGGGACGGTGAGGGGAACTGGTCCTACGAAACGAGCGATCGCCAGAAAGTGCAAACCCTGATCGAACGCGGAGAGTACAAAATTCACAAATTACCCAACGCCAACGCCTTAATCAACAGCTATTTTGATTACCACGCAAAAGCCATTGAAAATATTCGCAAGGTTGTCGATCTGGCGATCGTTGACCTGGGCGGCCAACCCGAAGCACAAAAACTTCCCGTCATCCAGCAATGCACCCATTACCTGATCATTAGCAGCCAGCCCGCCCAAATCCCCAAGTGGCATGAACTGTTTGGCAGATACCTGAAACCCTTAGCCGTCCTTCACAGCAAGGCAGCACCAGACCTACAACGCCCATCCCATTCTGACTTTCTGGAACAAACCATCGATCTACAAAACCTGATTCAAACCCAGCAGATTCCCGCTGAGCTGCTAAGGGCGATCGCCCAGATCTTGCCCACCACCGGGTAAACAAGCCAGACCACCCCCTCATCTGTTCCGCTACTTTGTTTCGGAATCCCCCTTTTCCAACAGGGTGCATACTGAGCGAAAAGAGCGTAAGACTCTAAACAGTATGGTTTACAGAACTCACCTGAATGAATATAAAAACTCGAACGTGCATCAAATTTGAGTGGGTTGAGTAAAGTAGAAGCCCAATGACGATGATGTTCAGCTTATACAATGCCC
>JAIMBL010000041.1 GCA_023511615.1 Leptolyngbyaceae cyanobacterium HOT.MB2.61 | reverse complement strand
AAAAGAAAATCGTGGTACAAAGGAAGAACTTCCTTAAATTCTTTCATTTACTGTCCGAATCGGGGGGTTAACTTCATCCACTCTGCTCCCAGGGCAAACTGTTCTGGGGTAACTGCATACACAAGCGGTTCCCGTGTGGGTGGAAACGTCTGCCGCGCATAAGGGGTAGCCTGTCCGGGGCCATAAATTCTGACCTCCAGGGCTAAATCTCGCGGGGGGCGGCTACCCAGATCCATGGTGATGCGGATCTCCCCCGGTTTATCTAATCGGAAAGGATAGGAAGGGAGCCACTGTAAACCGCCGATGGGGTCAAAGTCTGGGGTAATGGCACGGGCACGAACCACATCGGTTGATGCTTCAAAGGCCAGATCTTCCATATCCTGGGCCGTAACCGCCCGGTTGCGATGGCGTAGCATCCTGGGACCCCGTTCCCGGATTCGCTCCAGGGACTCCTGATTGGCTCCACCACCCGCCGCTTCCAGATTGGTAACCCGATCAATGGAAGGAAGTGTGGTTTTGAGCTGGGTTACAGTTTGGGCTGGCTGGTTGCCCTGCAGGCCGCCTCCCGTGCGGTAGTGGGCCATCCGCAGGTTGTTGCGCCCCTGGGGTGGAATCATCCCCCGCTGCCCGTCTCCAAAGCGCACGGTTCCAGTTAAGGGATCCAGGACGTAGTGGCGATCGCGAGCTCTAGATCCGTAGAAATCTGGAACGGCGTGCCATCGTACCCAGACTGCTTCCACCTGTCCGACTTCGTCTTCAAGAACGGTGATTGCATCCAAACCCTCCAGCTTTTCCAGAAGTGCCTGCTCAGCAGGGGAGGGTACCTGGGTTTCCTGCACCTGAAGCTGCTGACCGGGGAGGACGGGAACCCGAAGGGTGCGGAAGGTTTGATCGGGGTTGCCATTGCTGGACCCAAGGATTTCGTTGGTCAGGGTGATGGTCTGGCTGGCCCAGATGGTGTTGGTGAGGATGCGGCGCAGGTGGGGCGGCACTCGAAAGGCTCCCTCTTCATGGCGGCAGCGGAGCCAGTAGAGGGGCTGACCAAACTCAGTCCGGGCGGCCAGGTTGGCAGGGGCAATGAACCGCATCAACCCCCGATCGCTAAACGCCTCAGTTTCATCTTTGACACTCAAGGTCATCCAGCCAGTGGGAGTGGTATATTCCCAAATCACTCGTGCCGGAATGGCTGGTCGCGGGTTCCCTGCCACATCTCCAGGCAGGGGTGGTTCTACCTGGATGTAAAGCGCGATCGCCCGATTGGCAAAGGGATGATCAAAGCCTAAATACAGGGTCGGTCGAGTATCCTCCACGGGCATAAACGGTTGAAAGTCCCGCACCGCAGGAGTGTGTAAGGCATGGGCCTTAGTCAGCGGATTTTTCAGGGTGACGATATTGTTAGACGGATCAATTCGTACAATTTCGTGAGCTTCCTGGTTGCTACCGGAATCAATTCGCAGGCGATCGCCGACCATCAAGCCAGCAATCCTGGCAACTTTCAGCGTTTTCTCGCCAGCCTTACGTTCCTGAATCAGGGTAGTAGTGCGATCCGTAGCAAAGGGATCAAGATAGGTGAGGCGATCGTATACTCGCACCAGCGATACCGGAACATCCTCAGAGGTATGGGTATAGTTCAACTTCAACGACACCAGCGAGGGTGGCTGAAAACTGGCTTCGACGAGTTTGTAAATGGGACGACCTTCGCTGTCATTTTTGACGAATTCAGAAAAGGCTGGTTTGCCATAGTCCCCTTTGACGATGCGGGCACGCACCCAGTAATTTGTTTCGCCATTGATTGTGTGGGGTTTTGTGACCGGGGGCAACGTCAGGGCAAAGGTATTGGCAGGTTTACCCGTCGTTGGATTTGTGGCCGGCTTATCTTTAGTAAAGTTGGCAGCAGACTCACCGGGGCTGTTGGCCAGTGCCACCTGCCAGGTTTGCCCATCCCAGGCTTCCCATACCACCTCAATCCCACCATCCTTTTTAACCGGTCGCCCATCACTCAAATCGACCTCCACCAAAACCTGATTGCCGCCTTTAGAAAAAGCATCCCAGCTTGCCATGTAGAAGGTGTCGTTAAAGCGGGGTTGCTCACCAAACGGGTAAAAATCCTTACTGAGGTCAATTGGAGTGGTGTTATAGAAGCAGCGATCGGGGTTCAGATTCGTGCTCGTCAGCGTGGCACTGACGCTGATCTGCTCACAGTGCAGGCGAGGAGACTGACTGCTGCGAGGTGTGGTTAATTGCGCCCGAATCCATCCGGCTTCCTGTCCATCCAGCAGATGGGGGGCGAGGGGAGGCAGGTTAGATAACGTTACCAGCCACTGCGTGTTGACGTGTTGAGGAACTGCTTCTTCAATCGCCTGCCAACTCTTACCATTCCAGAAAGACCAGGTAATGGGCAAGCCAGCCAGTTCCGCTGCCTGGGGAGAATCAATCTTGAGTGTCGCGGTTTTGACCCCTGGCAGAGTGAATAGTGGATCACAGGCCAGGTAAAGGCTGTATTCAATTGCCTGATCGGCCTTAAACGCAGGAAAAGCCCCTTCCACCTGCCCGGTTGCCAACGGAGTGCGATCGCTGTAAGAAACCGTCTCAGGCTGATGCACAAAGACCGCCTGTAGTTGAGCCGTTGTCACCAGCAGATCGCGTTCCGTCTCAAACACCACCTCTTCAGCGGCTCCTTCGGACGGGGGGGCGGCAATCGAAGTTTGGGCCGGAACCAGCCCATCTTCAATGCTGCCTTCTGCCAGATAAAAGGTGAGGGGAACCCGTGCAGGCTGGGGTGGCAAAATTTGGGTGCCGATCAGATCCAGAAAGGCCAGAAAATTTTTATCGGGTACCCGGTTGAGGCGATCGCGTACCAGCATTGCCAGATGGCTGAAAATGCGGATCATGGCCCAACCCGCATCGGGCATCACCTTCACCCTGACTCGGTTGAATCCCCGCACCTGGCTCACCCGCTCAATTTGTTCTGCCAGGTTGAGGTCAATCAACCTTCCCCGAACGGCGAGCGGCTGGTCGGGTTTCTCTGGATTGGGAATCTCCTGATCCAGGACCTGCCCCATCAACGCTTCGACGGTCGGCTCGACCTCAATCGTCCCCGGATTTGCCCGCACCTTCACCCAGGTCAAATCTGGAGTCCGGCTAATTCGCTCAGCCAGCGATGCATTAATCGGGGTTCCGTGGGTTGCCATCAATTCCTGAGTCACCGGATCGACCAGATCCTGACTCAGAATTCGTCCACTCAGTGCGGCAATGGTGGGCCTGACCTGGCTGGTACCAGGCGCGTACCATCCCCCCGTTACCTTCACCCGGTTTAAACCCTCAAGCTGACTAATCTGTCGTGCCAGCGCCAGGCTCACCACACTTCCAGGAGTGGCGATCGCCCCCGTCCCATCCCGTATCTCTTGATTGAGGGTGCGCCCCAGGAGCGTGGCGATCGTCGGTTCCACCTCACTGGTAAAGCCCTGCGTGAAATACTCCGCCAACATTGCCACCTGAGCAACAATGTCGTCATAGGAACGCGGGTCAATGGGGGGAGGCAAAGGCGGCATAGCGCTACTCAAGATAGAACGGATAAACCAGGTTAAACCGATTATTCGTCGTGCGCACCTGGTAGTTGATTTGAATTAGCAATCGACCCGGTAAATCAGGATCCGGAAACACCTCTACGCTCAGCAAATCAATTCGCGGTTCCCACTGAATCAGAGCTTGATTCACCGCATTACTCAACTGTCCAATCGTGGCAGCACTATTTGACGCAAACACCAGATCATGAATACCACACCCAAAATCTGGGCGCATCAACCGCTCTCCAGGAGCTGTACTGAGAATCATCCAGATCGACTGATGCACCGCTTTCTCATAGTGCGCCATCTCAACCTGCCCATTCGAGCTCAGGCTAACCGGAGAAGTCCATCCAACACCAAGAAAATCAGCAGACATGGGTAAGTCGTTAGTAGTTAGTTGTTAGTCAGGGCAGGGGAAATGAGGTAGATGAGCTTTGAGTTGTGAATTAGTTCCCTGTCAGCCTTTCTTTCCTCTTTCCTCTTTCCTCTTTCCTAAATTCCCTTTACCCTGGTCTGCGTTACGGCTACCGTCAGTGGGGTTCCGGTTGGAATACAACTGGATTGGCTGTCTCTCAGTAAAACAGGTTGTCCCATGACTTTGACGCGGGTGGCGGCGGTGCTCCAGGTGGCTACAGTGCAGGGGCCAACGCTCGCGGGTGGGGGAGGATTGGTGCAGCCTGCAATGGTGGAGGGGAGAATTTGCAGCACAACAGCCTGTCCCATCACTTTGACCCTGGGAAAAAGAGGGGTGAGTTGGGCCTGTCCGCCGTGGGCACAAAATACGGTTGCTCCTTGATGGAGTAAAAAACCTGGCATGTTAAGTGACCTCCAATGCACCGTTGTTAATTTTCACACCTGCCATACACTCAATGCCGATTCCACTGCTTGCCTTAATATTGCAGTTGCTATTGGCTTCAATGGTGCAGTTTTGTTTTGCGTTAATGGAGAGGTTCTGGCAGTCGATTTCTACATCTCCTCTACTACTTTTGAGACTGATTTTGCCCCCAGCTTCAATCGTCAGATTCTCTCCAACCTTAATCGTCATGGATTTTTTGCTGGAATCAATAATGATTTCATTTTCTTGAGTCTTGTCGCGGATGGTGATCATCTCTTTGTCCTGGGTATCGTCCAGAAGGATGACATGACCACTACGTGATTTAATCATGCGTTGATTATTCTTACCATCCTGATTGGTTACGGGCGGTTTATCTTTGCCATTCCACAGTGCTCCCAGGATGTAGGGAAAACGGATGTCGCCGTGTTCAAAGGCAACCACCACCTCGCAATCGACTTCAGGCAGAAAGTATAACCCGTATTGATTCCCCGCCATTGGAGCCATGACCCTGGCCCAGTAGCTCTCATCCTGGTCAGATAACCAGGGAAATTTGACTTTAACCCGGTCAAACCCTTCTGGATCTTTGTTGTTGGTCACCACCCCAATGGTGATGCCATAGAAGCGATCGCGCTCTCCCGGTGACGAATTTCCCAGTAGCACATCCATGTCTATCATGTTGCCGTTCTCCTTACCGTAAATTCAGTGCGGTATCCTTCGTCATCTGTAAACGTGTGGGTGGCGGTAGTGACGTAATATAATCCGCTAAACTGCCGACCCACGCCCTTAATCTCAATCACACTACCTGCCTCCAACGTGGCATTTCCGAGACAGGTGCCTTCCCCTGTGATATAGGCCAGCGATCGCTGATTAAACTGTCCCATTACCATTTGATCAGCTTCCGCCTGACTCTGAACGGGTCGGTTAACAATGCTGTAGGAATTAGAACCCACCATCCTTTGCAGGGCCTTTGCTCCACTGGTTACCCCCCCCATCAAAGACACTTCGTTACCAGTCCCCGCTCTGCTGACGATGGCTTGCTTGTTCTTAAGATCCCATCCTCGAACTTCCACCTTAGAAGCCTGGGTTAAACTGCTGAGGCGGGGAGAAAACTCCAGGAGATTGGATTGGAAATCCAGGGACAGTGTGAGTGATTTGTGAGCGTCGTGCCGGTGGGGTTGAAAGTAGAGGGTTTTGTCTTTTACCCAGACTTCATAGCCAATGCGTTGGGCCCGTTCTTGTAAAAATTCCAGGTCTGTCTGATTGTGCTGCATGACATAGTCCAACACGACCTTCGTATCTGTTGCTTTGGCGACTAATCCCTGTTGGCTGGCAATCTGTTGGGCGATCGCGCTGTCCTTCATTTTGGTGAATGAGCGGGTTTTGCGTCCGTACAGCAGGCGATGACGGAGATCATGTCCTCGCACAACCAGTTTTGGAGGAGTTTCTCGAGAAAATTCTGGTTCCAGCCCCGTAATTTCAGCGGAGATAACGGGTTTGAGTCGAGTACCGTAGCCCATCAAAACATCGATTGAGGTGCCAAGCCTCAGCAAAGAACTGTCAGACCAGGTGATTTCCTGACTGATCACATCAAAATTACTGAGATGGATTTCCACCATACTGGGTGATTCCAGGTCTTGAGTCACGGTCACCTGCTCTATATCCAGCGACAATTCTGGATTAGAAGTCCCATGAATTCGGACGGCGATCGCGGGCAGACTGGTGTCTTCAAATAACGCACTGGCAAACATGAGCACTTACCTCCCACTCGTGTCATCCGGGCGCAAGGCAGGAACCGTCAGGCGTTGCCCTGGAACAATCTGACGGGGGTTGTCCATCTGGTTTGCTTCAGCAATCAATCGCCACTGAGCCGGATCGTTAAATTCCTCCGCTGCAATACTGCTTAAGGTTTCTCCTCGGCGCACAACCCGAATGGGATCATCAATTGGATTTTGAACTTTGAGTTCAAATTTTGGATCCAGTACTTCCTCAAAGGTGCAGTTCAACGTTGCCCGGACGGGGGTACCATCTTCCCAAAAATGCGTCAAAGTCTTGGTTACGGACTTCAGAAATCCCCGCTGCAAGAGAACATTTCCCCTGCCCCATTGAATCTTGCATAAGGGAGGTTTGTTGTTCCCCTTTTTGCGGGTCAGGTTGTAGATCGGTTGGGTGTAGTTGCGCACATCCTCGGGGGTAAAGCTTCCTAACAACCCAGAAACCGCGCTGGGAGTGATATCGGCTGCCAGTTTACCCAACAGCGATTCTGAACGACGGAGCGTGGTGTCGAAGAACAAATCCACCGTTAAAGTGGCGGGTTGATCGCGCCCCGTCAGTTCACCAAACCACTGATTCCAGCCGCTGCGCGTAATTTGAATTCGCTCCGGATTGAACAGTGCCTTAATCGGAGGAGCGAGGGAGCCTTCCACTTCTATCGTCAATTTTTCTAACGCCATCGTCCCTGCCCTCTCCGCTCACTTTCTACTACTAGCCGTCGCATCAGTTTACGTTCTACTTTGCTGGCAAGTGCTTCTAAATCCACAGGTGGCTGAGTGGTTTCCACAGCTTTGAGGGGTTCATAAGTCTGAGCCGTATAAGTCTGAGCCGTAATTGTCGATTGGGTTCCAGCGGCAGGGGCCGTATCCAGCGATCCGATTTCTCTGGGGCCTTTGGCCTCAGGGGTATTCCAGCGGCTCTCCATTCCCCCCTCCGGGTATCCCCGCGCTCTTCTATCCGTCCCCCGTTGAGGGGCGATCGCCGGTGCAGAGGAGGAAAACACCAGCGGTTGCCTGACCATCTCCAGCCCACTGAATTGAGAAGAGGGATTTGCACCATTACTCACACGAATGACAGGGCGCGACACTGCTGGAGAAACAGAGGGCGATCGCAACTCTCCACTGGCATTGCTCCAACCGGATATCATGGATTGATTCAATCGTTGAATCTGTGATTCATAATTTGCATTTTTTTCAATGGATTGAGCATATCCAGTTGTTGGTTGATCCGGCCTTTGAATATTTGCATTGGATTCGGGAGGCAGGGGCGATCGCGTCCCAGACAAATCGGTTGCACCAGGTAAGGTTGAACGGATCCATTGGGCCTGAACAACGATTGGGTTGGTTATTGGAGAATGGATGATATCAGCTTGTGGTGCAGACGAACTGGAAGCTTGAATCACATTGGTGTCTTGCTTCAATAGAAACGGTGGAACATGAGCCATCGGTGGCTGGGTCTGCGGTGTTGTCGAGGAGTCGGGGTGCGATCGCGCCTCCGAAGGGAATGGTAAATCTGGTAATGATGAAAGGTGGGTAAGGGAGTCTGAGGAAGGCACAGAATCCACAAATTTTGCCTGAATCACCGTGGGTTTCTCCGTTTGAGCAACGCAAGGATGGGGTGATTGATGGACAGAATCGGCAACTATTGGTGACGGCTGGGCATAGGCGATCGGGATTGGATTTGCCTGAAACGCCTCTGACACCCCTGCCTGTCGCTGTACCAGATGCACCAGCAGCGGCAATCGATTCGTCATTCGCTCAATTCGCGCAACAATCGACTTTGCCAGCCGCGAATCAATCACACCCGGTTGTACCAGGGGACGCAGCAAACGCCCTACCAGACGTGGATCTAATGCATCCTGCCAGGTTTGCGAATTCGTTAACGGCGGTTCAAATTCCACGAATCACCCCCCTTGCTTGAGCCTGGACATTCTGAACCGATGAGCTATCCAAAACCTGTTGGGTTCCAGTAAATCCTGCTAACGTTGCGGCTCCCCTCGCTGCCGACAACGCCCGCGAAGCCAATGGTTTGTCAATGCCTTTGTGAACCAACTCAATGCGCTCAACAGCCACCTCCGTTGCGCTACCAGCACTAAATTGAGGGCCAACCCATTTAACTGGGTAAGCATCTTTGAAATTCCACCACATAGCTGGCAAATGTTGGCGATCAAGCAGCATAATCGTGCCATTCTTACGCCGCACATTCCCTTTAGCCGCGTCCTGATACCAGCTCCACAAACTGTCAATATCCGTCAGGCCTCGACTTAAAACCAGCCTGGGATATTCAACCCGCGTTGGCAGATGGTGAACATAGTGATTCAATCCCCCTTCCCGGTATTGCTCCACCTGAATTTCACTCTCCAAACCCGATACCTCCATAAATCCCCCAGTCAGCAGCCCCTCAATTTCCACCAAAAAGTTGAAGGACATATAGGGGTCAAGGCGTCCACCCAATAGGTTGGAACCTCCAGTGAAAACAGCGTTGAGGGGAAGTAGGGGCATAGTTGTTAGTTGTTAGTTGTTAGTTGTTAGTTGTTAGTTATTAGAGAGGGGCTAGGGGCTAAGGGGCTAGAAGCTAAAGGGTTAATCGCTAGCAGTCAACAGCCAGAGCTAACTCAAAACTCACCGACTCATCCACCCTCCCACTCCATCACCCATCCACCTCCTACCCCCCTGGCTGCTGATTAATGCGGGCAATTTCGGTTACCCACTGTTGCCGCTCTCGGTGTTCCATGCCCATGATCTGGTCATAGGACCAGTGGAAGTGATAGGCGAGATACGCTACCTCCTCACGCAGCCGATCTGAGGGGTAGCGGGTTATTCCCCCACGGGCACAGGCTCCACTTCAAATTCACCCTGGCAGTGGGGACACATGACATGCAGGCGGCTGTGACCGTTCTGGTTAATGCGTTGATAAAAATCTTGCAGGTAAACCAGATCGGCGGAATAAAGTCCCTCAATGACTTTGGGGTTGATGTGCTGCAATGTTCCCAATTGGGTAATGACTCGCGAAAGCAAAATCAGCACTAAGTAACCGGGATTGGATTGAACACGGGGATCTCGTAGGGGAGTAATTTCATCGTAGGCAGTGGATAGGCGCATGATGCCTTCCCGGTGAACGGTTCCTTCCCCATCAACATAACCACGAGGCAACGTAAACGGAAATTCGGTTTGTTGCATCATTCCTTTGTCTCACCTCCTGCTTATGTCCATTGATCAACTGTGATCCCTTCATGGGTCAGCTCCAGGGTTTCGATCGCTGCCCCATCCGTTGTGGCATCCATATCGGGAGCTGTCCAGGTCACGGGCCAGCAGTTCGTCAGGTTCCAGCGAATCTTCTCGCGCTTGGTTTCATCCAGAAGCACGATGGAAATTTCGCGGCGATCGATATTTCCGTTCATGACATTCTGCCGCCATTTCCAGAGTTCATCGTTGCTGGTAATACCACGTTGCAGCGTGATATTGCCAAATGTATTTAAACCAGGTAATTTTCGCATTGTGGGCGGGTCAGTCCCTTCCCGGTATTCACCAGCATTCTGGCTGGTAGTTAAACCCGTACATTGACGGAAACCAGCATGCAGAATGCCATTCCATTCCACATAAAAGTTATAGCCCTGATAGGGATCGGGATTATGAGGAGGTTTGATGTTGGGCATAGTGAAGTCTCGGTAGGAGGAAATAAAGAAGAAGAAAGAAAGAAGCCAGGAGGAGTGAGGGGCGGATGAGTGAATGAGTCGGTGAGTTTTGAGTTCTGAGTTAGCTCTGGCTATTGACCGTTAGTTATTAGCGATTAGCCCTTTGACCTCCAGCCTTTTAGCCTCTAGTACTCTGTTAAATTGAATTTGACGGCTAGCGAATACCCGGAGAGCTGATGGAGGTTAAATTTTGAGGGTCTGCGACCCGTCAAAATTTTCCTGGCGGAACACTAGCCCCTCTCTAACAACGAACAACTGACCTCACCCCAAAACTACTCCAGCATTGCCATGAATTAAGCGAACGACAATGAACTCATTGGGAATGGCGGGTGCCAGCCCAATTTCGGTCACAACGTTGCCTGCTGCACGGACTTCGGGAGGGTTGGTTTCGGCATCGCATTTGACGTAGAAGGCCTCCTGGGTGGTGCTGCCCTTGAGAGCTCCCTGTTGAAACAACGACTCGCAGAAGGTGGTTAATTCGCGCTCAATTCGAACCCAGAGTTTGAAATCATTGGTTTCAAAGGCAGCGTCTGCCAGGGTGAGGTCAATCCAGCGGGCAACGGTGAGAAACAGTCTGCGGACGTTGATATAGCGCCAGTTAAAATCCTGGCTCAGGGTGCGCCCGCCCCAGATGCGGATGCCCCGTCCAGGCAGGGAGCGGAGGCAGTTGATGCCCGCGTTGCGATCGCCCGGATTAAGCAATGCCTGATCCGCATCAGACACACTGATGCTGAGATCCAGCACATCTTCCAGCAGGACGTTGGCTGGAGTCTGGTAAACACCCACCTCGCGATCTCGGCGGGCATAAACCCCAGCAATGTGACCGCAGGGGGGAACAAACATGCCAGCCGGGCTTTGCTCGACCTGAATCCAGGGAAAATAGAGAGCACCATTCAGTGCTCCCGGATGGCTGGATAGGGCCTGTTGCTGTTGTTGGATGGTTGTTACAGTTGCATTGGGTAGGGCATCCAGAAGCGCGAAGCGATCGCCGGCCTGCTGACAATATTCCAAAACCGCTGTTTGCATACGCTGCACCTGCTCTGGAGATTGGCTCAAATGCATCAAATCGGGAACACAAATCAGATCGATGGCATCGAGAGTGGCTAAAGCTTCCAATCCTTCTGCCAGGCTATCTTCTGGCGCAGTGTCTTCATTTAACCGAACCACATAACACAGATTCCCTCCATTACTAAAAAATCCTCGCACCGCATAAAACAGGTAACGGTCAGATGGGCGATCGCCAAAGCTGGAAAGAAATTGAGTCCATAGGGTTAGCCGTTGGGGGCGGTTGACGGCTCCCCTGCTGGCAAGCCCCAGAAACACTGGTACCCCCGTCAGCAACCCTGGAACGGGCGCTGGAAAAACCTCTTCCCGATAGACCCCAGGAACAGACTGGTAATGAACCATCAGCTACCCCCCGGCCCGGCCCACTGCTTAATCCGAAAGATGACAAACTCAGCCGGTTTAACCACAGCGACACCAATTTCTGTCACGACCTGTCCAGCATCTCGCACTTCAGGGGGATTCGTTTCCTCATCACATTTGACAAAGAAAGCCTGCTCTGGTGTGGTACCAAATAAGGCCCCGCTCCGCCATGCCATCAGCAAAAAGGCGTTGATATTGCGCCGAATTCTGGCCCATAAATCGGGTGCATTCGGTTCAAACACGGTCCACTGAGTTCCTTCATCAATTGATTCGCGCAAGTAATTGAATAAACGGCGCACATTGATGTACTTAAACTCTCCATTTCCATCTCCACCCAATGTTCGCGCTCCCCACACCCGGATGTTGCCATTCAGGCTGCGGATACAGTTGATGCCGTTGGGGTTGAGACTTTGCTGATGGTTTTTGCTGATGTCATATTTCAATCCAATTGCGCCCAATACCGTTTCATTGGCTGGTGCTTTAAACACTCCCCGTTGAGTATCTACACGGGCATAGATCCCGGCAATGTGGCCGCTGGGTGGCACGTATTTATTCTTTCCAGATGCGGGATCAAACACCTGAATCCAGGGAAAGTAAAGTGCGGCATAATCCGAATTATCGGGAATCACTTTTTGGGCGTTGGTTGGTTCCAGCAGAGCTGTATTCAAATTACCCTTGTCGTCTGCAACATTCTCTGGGGTGTCAAAGATGGCAACGCGATCGCCCAAATTCTTACAGTGATCATTAATATCTATAAGAACAGATTTAGTCGTAATCCCCGGAGCTGCCACGATCGCAATCTCATCAATCGCTTCAAATTTACCCAATGCGGAGCGAATGTCATTTTCCTGATTCACCTGAACCACAAAACATCGAGTTCCACCATTGCGGAAGAAGCCAAATACCGCGTGCGCCAAAAGATTCTGACCGGGATTGGTGGAAAACTCCCCAAAGAACTTTTTGAACTCTGAGAAGTTGGTACACAGCTTCACCTCACCCGCCGCTGCCAGATCTGGTGTGGCTATAGGCGCAGCCACAACCGTTGTTGAAGATCCCCCATTCGAGGAAACGGGAGCTGTAACCGGGGCGGGTACCCGCAGTCTAAAGAATCCGGTAATTTTTGCTTCGTTGCCCGGAGCGGTTTGAAAGGTGACGATCGCCCGATTCCCCTCATTCTTCAAGGTCACTGCGGTGCGTTCCCGACCGCCCACAAAAAATTTGAAACCAGAATCGGTCACCACCTCGGCGCTGGCCAAATTGGCAGGTTTAGGCAGATCAAACTCTCTGGTGTTTCCATCCCCAGTGCCAATCTCCACAGGTTCTCCTTCTCTACCGACGTCCTCAAATGTCGGTTGAGTAGAGGTGGGCACAGGAGTTGAACTGCTACCAGAGCCAAACACGCCAATGAACCCGGCGGTGCTGGTACCGACTCCAGCAATCGGAGCTGAGCCTGAGGGATCTTCTATAACATAAACACCGGGGGCTTGATAGGTGGTTGCCATGAGCAGCACTCCTTAATTTGAGGATAGAGAGGATAGACGAAACCGCAAATGAGTTGTACTCAGTGAGGTTATGTTCGCGTTAATGAGAAATCTAAATCTTTGACTTCGCCCTGACTCAGCCAAACACCAGCAGAGAGAGATTGATAACCCTGGGCCGACACTTTGATGATGGGCTTGGGTGACGCAGAAGGGTGATTAGATGGCTTTTGACAAACTTCCAGACCGGTTAACAGATATTGACCCGTACGATCGCTAAACGTCACTTCCTGACCTCCTTCTACCTGCACCCTTGCCATCACCACCCCTATCTTTCTGGTTTCGGTACTGGCTTGAGCATCAATCACTCGACCCTTTATGGTCGTTGGTGGCAGCGCAATGTCAGCAATTCCTCTTTTAATGGTGTCAGCATTGCTGTCTTGAGTAACCTCCAAATCATCGACTCTGACCGTGCCATAGCGAGTCCCTGCTGCTGGCAAAGACACTACCAGAGTGTAGACTCCAGCCGGTAGATCGAGAAAATAAAAATGGCCGTCCAGCGCGGTATAGGTCAAAAGGTGAGGAAGTTGAGTATCCCCCTCTAAAATCAGCGATAGAGAAGGGTTTAATTGAACAGACTTGCGATCTGGGCGATCGCCCGTTGCCCGAAACCGATCCCGATACTGCATTTCCTTCAGGTTTAGCCAGCGCTCAAAATCCGTAGAACCTCGCTCAATCTTTACTTCGGCTCCATGCATCACCTGCCCCGTTTGAGCATCGCTTACCACTCCGGCGATCGCAACCTGATGACGAGTTGGCTCTAACTTCATCCACGCCGACATGTGCAAACCTCACCTTGAATTGCCAGTAACCACGTCTAGATACGTTTATCTAGAACCAGAGGAACTTCATCCTTTTCATCGACGTGAACGGGAACCGCGATCGTCACGGTGTAATTCATGGCGGGCTTCGGCCTGCCTCCCATTGCCTGCCAGAACTCTCCCAGACTCTGGAGTTGGGTGGGTCGTAGTGTGAGCGCCCTCAGGGGCGGTTCCTGCCCACTCAAGCTACCCTGCAACACAGCGGCTGGAATGCGGGGATAACGCAACAATGCTTTCATCACCTCACCCAGTAATCGGTGTTCTGTCTGAAAATCGGCTGGATCTTTTGCCCAAACTGTAATCAGATAAGAACAATCCACACGGATCGGAGGGCGCTGCCGAATAGCAGTACCATTACTCTGGCGAGTGACAATCCATTCGTTACTCCGTAGCTCCAAATTTTCCCGAATATCATAGAGAAATAGATTAATAGCAGGAAGATTGACTTTTCTTGTTAATTCCTGATCGGGTGTGACAAAGCTAATTGTAACCGGAGTCAAGGCATCCGGAGAAACCAGATTGGGTGGCAACTCCCGCCTGAGCAACTCTTCTAAAGTACTGTCCAAATCATTGAGCATGAACCGATGTCCCAGGCTGATTGGAGTAGCTGCTTCTAATTTAATTGCTAAGTAGCTGGGTGCAATTAAATTAAAGATGGTTTTTTGGGGTGGAGGGGGGTGAAGCCCCCTGCCTGGGGGCAACGCTCCCACTCCCCTTTCTTCTAATTGATTATGTCTACCTACTTATTCCTTGAATTGATCTTATTCCTTGAATTGATTTTCTTGCAGTTACACAGATCGAACACGAGCATCATAGCCCCTCGTTAAACAGTGGGAAAGAAATTTCCGCCATTCCGTCTAATTTCTTATTCCAAATTTGGAAATCTTAGGCGGAAGCAACTACTCTTTACCAACTGGTAGAAATTGATGCCAAAGCGGTTGGGCCTACTCCGAGTTCCTGCCTGGTCAGAGATTTCCCCATTGGAGGGCGGCTGATTGGTAGAATGTGACGAAGCAACCCCAATAATCCTTTTCCAGGGAGAACACATTTAGGAATAAAGTCACCATGACGCAGTTAATCGGGCAAACCAGGACTGAACCTGACATTTCAAGTCTTGAGACAGAACTTTCTAACCAGAGTCCGCAAAAAATTCTTGAGCGTGCGTTGAACCTGTTTGACAACATCGCCATTTCCTTTAGCGGTGCTGAGGATGTGGTCTTGATTGACATGGCCCATCGAATGAATCGAGCCGTTAAAGTGTTTAGCCTCGATACAGGCCGCCTTCATCCAGAAACCTATCAGTTTATTGATCGCGTCCGCAAGCATTACGGGATCGAGATTGAAATTATGTTTCCCGATGCTGCTCAGGTTGAAGCCTTAGTCAAAGCAAAAGGGCTCTTCAGTTTTTATGAAGACGGGCATAAGGAATGCTGCGACATTCGTAAAGTAGCTCCCCTGCGCCGCAAGTTAGCCACATTGGATGCCTGGATTACCGGGCAGCGTAAAGACCAGAACCCCTCTACCCGCGCCAGCGTTCCAGTGGTTCAGGTAGATACCGCTTTTTCAAGTGGCGATCGCCCCTTAATTAAATTCAATCCCCTCTCTAACTGGACCTCCGCCGATGTCTGGATGTATATCCGTTCCTACGAAGTCCCCTACAACCCTCTCCACGAAAGGGGCTTTGTCAGTATTGGTTGCGAACCCTGCACCCGTCCAGTTTTACCCAATCAACATGAACGAGAAGGCCGCTGGTGGTGGGAAGATGCGGGCAAAAAGGAATGTGGCTTACATGCGATCAATCCAACCCAGTCGTAGGGGTTAAAGGAGCAGGAAGAAAGGAGAGGCAACTCTCCTCCCTCCCCCCTCTCTAACATCGCGAATATCGCTGGGTGAGTTCAAGAAGGCGTCTACTCAACTCTTCTGTGAGCAATTCAGAACTGGCATAGCGCCAGCGCCATTTACCCCTGCCATCTTGGGGCCGTTCATCCTGGCTCGGCCGTGCAAACGCTTTAGGACATCGGGCTTAAAGGGGAGTGAGGGCGGTGCCCCCAAGGCAGAGGTTCCACACCTGCACCCCATCCTAACCGCAATTACAGCTATCGTTCAATGGAATTTGATTCGAATAGTATCAAATTCATAGATTAAATTGAATATAAAATGCATCCAATTCATCATTTACCTCGTACTAAGGCTGCAATCCTTGAGGATAAGTGAATGATGAATTCATACATGAACCTGAATAGAACGTTGAACAATGTTCTGAAACAGAATAGTGGCTTGATCCGTGATCTGATTAAGCAATTTGAACCAAATTTAGGGGCTGATCTTGATGATATCATCCGAAAAGTTTTAGTTGATCTCGGAAAAATTCCCAATCCAGCCACCGCTCAATTCGTTGGCCTCACTAAAGAGAATAACCTGGCATTCTTCAACGACAATAAACTTTCAAATGTCACCATTGTAGATGTAACTGGGTTGCAATATGGTGAAACCCTTCTGGGAATTGATTTCCGCCCAAATACAGGGCAACTATTTGGTCTGGGTAGCAGCAACCGCCTCTACACCATTGATGTAATGACTGGAATGGCTACTCAGGTGGGTAGTGGCACCTTTGCTGTTCCGCTTAATGGCACTAACTTTGGCTTTGACTTTAACCCAGCGGTCGATCGCATCCGGGTTGTGAGTGATGCGGGTCAAAACTTGCGCCTCAACCCCGACACTGGTGCAGTAGTAGATGGTAATCCAATGATGGACGGGATCCAGCCCGATGGTAGTTTGAACGGTGCAACCCGCTCAATTGTGGCAACCGCATATACTAATAATTTCACAGGTACTCCCACTACCACCCAATACGGCATTGATGCTGATAAAGATCAACTATTCATCCAGGCTCCACCCAACAGCGGAACCCAAACACTGGTTGGTTCCCTTGGCGTTGATTTTAATGCCAGGGCTGGACTGGATATTGTTACAAGAAATGGTGTAAATACAGCATTTGCCATTTCAGATTCATCCCTCTATTCCATCAATCTGAGCACTGGTGCAGCAACTCTGATTGGGGATATTAAAGACGGAAGAAAGCCTCTCGATCTGGTTGGATTTGCCACCAGAAGCCCAATTGTAAAACCTGATCCTGTCACAGCTGAATTTGTTGGCCTGACCAATGATAGTGATCTGGTCTTTTTCAATTCGAATGCCTTAAACAATGTCACCAGAATAGACGTGACTGGATTAGAATCCTGTGAAATGCTGGTAGGTATTGATTTTCGTCCCAATACCGGTCAGTTATTTGCTGTCAGTGATCAAAACCGTCTGTATACCATTAATGTGGCTACGGGGGCCGCAACCCAGGTAGGTAATTCTTTTGCTGTTTATCTCGATGGTGAAAACTTTGGAGTGGATTTCAATCCCACCGTTGATCGCATCCGCGTTGTGAGTAATACAGGTCAAAACCTGCGCCTCAACCCCGACACTGGTGCAGTGGTGGATGGCAACCCAATGATAGACGGCATTCAAACCGATGGTGCCCTGAATGGAGCAACCCGTTCGATCGTCGCCACAGCCTATACGAACAGTTTCGCAGGGGCAACTACCACCACTCAATATGGAATTGATGCAGACAAAGATCAACTATTTATCCAGGCTCCACCCAATGCAGGCACCCAAACACTGGTCGGCTCCCTGGGAGTTGATTTCGGCCCCAATGCCGGTTTCGATATTGCATTCAGAAATGGAACCAATGTCGCATTTGCCACCTCCAATTCATCCTTCTATTCGGTTGACCTGAATTCAGGTTCAGCCAGCCTTCTGGGCACTATTCGAGATGGATTGAAACCCGTGAATCTGATTGGGTTCGCGGCTGCCGCGTAAAGGGGAGTGAGGGTAAGGAGTGAGGTGACAGACGACAGGCAGGAAGAACATCCGCAACCTGTCGCCTGTTGCCTGTTATGACCCTGTAATCATGATGGGTGAGCCGACGTGTTTTTGAGGTGCGTCGGCATCTTCTATTGTGACGGCAACTTTACTCACCGACTCTTTGGTACGAAACACTTTCGGTACGACAATCGTTTGAGAGACGTTGCCGCGATCGTCTACCTGGAAAACTTCCGTTAAAATTGCCTTTTTCTCATCTTTTGTAAATGGTGCATCGGGCTCTAAAACAGTCCACAAAGCATAAACTTTACCGGGTGGTAAAGGGGGTAGATTTTTCACTTCTAATCTGGCTTCCAAATTGTTGGGGTCAACGACTACAACGGCGGATGCATTACTTTCAGTTTTGGTTGCAGCCAGGGCATAGGTGAGAACAGCATATTTTTGTGTTTCAACCTGTGCGCTTTTTAGCTCCTGCCCGAGACGATAGTTGTTAATTCCGAGGGTTACGATGACCGCAGCGGCGGCAATTTCCATTATGCCGCGCCATGGAAGCCTTCGAGTACGGGGGGTGAAGGCAGCAGGGGGTTCTGGAGTCGCTGGGATAACTTGATTGAGTATGGCTGAGCGCAAATGGGCCGGAGGTGTCACTTCAGGCGGAGTGTAGGTCATCTCCAATGCGTTTTGCATCCGCGCAACTTCTTCGGCGATCGCCGGATCTTCTGCCAGAAGACGCTCAAATTCCGCTGCTTCCTCCGGGCTAAGGTCGCCAAGGACATATCCCGCAACTAGTAACTGTAACTCTTCCGAAGGCATTGACGTCGCCATAGCCGTAACTACTCAGTGAAATGTGTGAGGGATTGGCGCAGTTTAAGCAGACCTCGGCGGGCTCTCGCCTTAACCGTACCCAAAGGAATGTCTAGCCGTTCAGCAATTTCTGACTGGCTAAGACCATCGTAATAAGCCATCTTTAGAACTTGCTGCTGATCGCTTGACAATTGCGCCAGCGCAGTTTTAACCTCTTGCGATTGCTGATGCTGAAATACGTGTTCAAATGGTGCATTGGATGCAGTTTCCAACTGACCTGTGGGCCTCCATCGATTTAGTAATTCACGGACACTGGTCCGCGATCGCAATCGGTCGATAGCCCGCGATCGCGTCAAAACAGCCAAGTACGTTCTGAGAGTTCCCCGTTTTGGGTCGTAGGAACAACCCCGCGCCAGGGTCAGAAAAATGTCCTGGGTGAGGTCTTCTGCTTCCTGAGGATTCTTCAAGGCATTGAGGGCAAGCCCGTAGACTAACCCGGCGTGGCGATCGTAAATGATACCGAGGGCAGCGCTCTGACCATTCCTCAAGGCCAGAAACAATTCCGCATCGGTTTGACTGGACAGAGGAATTTCTGAACTACCCGAACTCTCAGAATGCATGCTGCAGACCTTGCGAAGGGTGGTTGCGGACAATTCGACCAATTCGATGCCGCAAGTATATAGCATAACCGTTTGTAGGGATGTTCCATGAACATCCCTACTTCAACAAGGATACGTTAGTGACAGCTCAGAGCACTAAAACCCGACGCCAATCTGCGTTACAGTGGTGCTCAACGTATTTTGTCGGCTCTCCTGAGAGTTTGGTGATAAGCGACGCTGATCACCAAAACAAAATCAATACTTCAGGGATTTTGTTTGAGATGAAAGAGTAGCGTAAGCTACTCTTTCACCGGCAAGCCAGGAGAACCTTTTTCCTGAATTCCAGGGTATGTGAGGCTCACCTAAATGATTGCTCTTTGTACGGGCGCACAGCCATGTGCCCCCAGGCGTGATGCAATAACTGACTGGCAAATTTGGCACTAAATCTGCCGGAAAATACCTCGCAGCTCCCCTGCACGATTTTTCTTGGTGTGAATATCTACGTACAATTTGCCATCTGCCAGAGCCTGGAGTTGTTCGCCTGTCAGGGTGTACTCTCCCATAAATCGACCACCCATGCCAGTTTCATTCACAACTACGGTCAGGGCATATTGAAAGGGGCCATTTTCAGTTGGTGCGCCCCGGTGAATGTGAACGGCGGAAGTAATGTTTGGGTTGGGAGGATTTACTGGATCAGTGACATAGTCCCGTAGAGCACTTGACAGCGTACCAAAGTCTCCCCGCACCACCAGGCGATCGCCCATCAGCACTGCCCCCGCAACACCAGTCGCAGAAGTAGATGGCGGGTTGGGAACAATATTGTTCTTAGTCAGAATGGCTACATAGCGCTGCATTGATCTGTCCGACATGCTTTGAGCCATTAGTGCCGATTCTGCTTCTTGCAAATCTGCCACCAAATGTTGATTAATTGGTTGTTGCATCTGTCCAATCTCTAAGGATTGGGATGGAAAAAGCTCCACACTCTCGCGTTGGGCGGGCACACTCCAGGCAACGTTATTCAAGGATAGATTTGGAACACCCACCATCAATCCACAGGTAATAGCCCCTAACAAAAAATTCAAAAGCACCCGTTTTGCTTTATCCATAAGTGGTTCACCGCTGAAGATAGGATTTCAGCGATTAATACGGAGATTTTGATGATTTGGATGCATGGTTGCTGCAAAATCTTTATGCAACTCATCGCTAGCTGAGTTGTGCTTCTAACTGAGCAATTCGTTCATACAGCGGTGCAAACATGTAGATTTCCCGTGAGCCCTGTTTTTCCTGGGCTGCTTTCACTGCGGAAGTAAAGGCAATTCAGGTAAATTCTCTGGGAGTTGTATTCTCCTGAGAAAACTATTTTGAAGTTGGCAGGCCAGCCAGTTGGCTATTACCAGCCTACTGTATCAAATGAAATACAAAAGAAAACCCCGGTTTCTGATTAGAAACCGGGGAGGCTGGTGCATGCAAAGCTATGAAAGGGGGAGATGATTTAGCCTGTGAAACTTTCTTCTATTAAGCAAAACACTGGCGTTTGGCGTGGATATTTTTCAGGTGTTTCTTCACTGTGTTGAGTGTAATGAACAATTCTGCGGCAATTTGTTTATAGGAATAGTTAGCGCGGCGTAGTTTCCAGATCTCTGCCTCGCGGGGGGTTAAACCATACAGTTGACTTTCTGCGAGCACCAACTGTTGAATAGAATGCCGTTGATCTTCCAGGGTCACCAGCACCAGAGGTTCTTTAAAGGCATCCAACTTCAGCCATTGAGCTCGAATTCGAATCATTCCGATTTGATCGACTGCAATTTCAGATTCAATGACGACCGTGCGATTGAGGTAGAGTTCTTGACTGGCGATCGCCGCCTTACACACCCGTTGAATTTCCCGGTGCATTCGGTAGGGATGCATTTCATCCTGATTCATTTGCTGGAGCATTTGCCGGGCAGGGCTATTGGCGTGGATAATGTCACCACGCTCCGTCAAAATCATAAAACCATCCATAAATCCTTCCAGAACTCCTTCGACCAGGAGATCGTCCAATTGTTTTTGTGAAGCGTTGGGACTATTGGTGGAAGTATTCATTGAGTGGAACCTCTCCAAAATCAGCAAATTGCAAAAGCAGCATCATTCTGAAGAGGTATAGGGGTGGGGTTCTTGAGCCTATGCAGTTTCCCAGGCAAAAGCGCTGAACGGTTGTCCAGCGCTTCAATGGGAGGTAGATCTAACAAGGTAATGATGAGCGGCGCCAGCCGCCATCATTAACGACTCAAAAATCATTACGATTTGGGCACTACCTCAATGGGAATTCATTGCGAAGGTGGGTAGAATGCACTTGCGTAGAGCTATATCTCGCTGATTATCGGCGAGGCCGGATAATGGGAACGGGGCGTCTTGGGCGAGATCCATTTGGCATAATACTAACTGCCCCATTCGGTGACCTGGATGGTTGACTAAATCGTTGTTGAAGATTGGGTGGAATGTAGAGTTCTAAGTGAAGACCACCTTCCTCATCGAGGTGAGCTTCTACCTCAATTCCTGAATCCTCAGCCGTTTCCTCATTGAAACCATCAGCAATTCCTTTAGCGTCATGATGATTATTGTCCAGGTTGCTATCGAATCCAGCGAGTAGATTAGTATCGAGCGTTGGGGTCACCTGATCTCTGTGGTTCATGTCGATATTCTCCTGAAATTGTCTGATGCAGGTTAGGTGTTGAACCCCACCAGGCAGTACTTTTACAAAAAGGATAGGGGGTGGCGATCGCAGCCTATGCAGTCCCAACAAAACTGTTCAGTACAAGCACATACAGGGGTAGCCAGAGGAATCGGGGCATGTTGCAATAACACCTTCCATTGAACTGGAGTTATTATGAGAGATTTCTTTGACTCCGAAAATTACCCGTACGGGTACTCTTCTGATGAGCAATGATGTAAGCCCAGAACATAAGGGAGGGCAAAAGCCAGGGAATGGAAACTGAGGCTGAGGTATAAAGTTGCAAGTCAATCAAACCTGCCACTATGGTTGCCCCTGCAAGGCCATAAACTAGTTTTCGTCGCTGATGGTGGGGAGATTTCAGCAGCATGAGGGTCACGTCCTTCCCCAGAATAGCTGCCAGACAGACCATCCACCAATCTGGAAAGCGAATAATTCGATGGTGCAATAGAAGGTGATGGACTGTGTAAGCATACACCTCACCAATCGTGACTGAGTTAGGACAATCGGGGAGTTGTTGTCGAATGTTTTGACCAAATCTGCACCAGTAGTCAACTGCTGGAAGAACCGGAAAGTTATCAACCGCATCGAAGTGTCCACCGGATATAATTACGACCTGTTGCTGAAACCTTTTTGGGGATTCAGAAGTTGGTGAGGAATTGAGAAATTTCCAGGCAGAAAGGCGTTCGAAAACCTGATCCGGTGGAATGGAAAAATCCAGCATCACTTGCAGGCCAAGCGGAGGTTTGGTCTGTGGCAAGGAAGGCAAAGAAATGGGTATTTTGTTCTGTACCTTTGTTTGATTAATGTATTGACTAACTTGAACTTGAAAATCACCCCGATTTTGCACAGTGGGTTGGGGTAAGGTGAATGGCACTTGTTGATTCAGAATATGGGAAAGCGCCAGCACATAGGGAAATGGACAAACCTGAACACAGGTGGGGTCATCTGGGAGGGGTAGCTCCCAATCATAGATGTTGCCATCGCCCCGTAAAGTCCAGCCTGGGTTGGCAATGGAATTACGCGGGATCCAGTTATCGGATTCTGCCATGGCAAACACAAACCAGGTTTGATCCATTTTGACCGCTGTTTGAGTTGCATCTACTAAGGCTTCTTCTCCCGATTCCTGAGTGTCTAATCGGTAAGTGATGCCAACGGTTTTTGCATCAAATGCGTTCAGTTGATGAATGATGTTAGCCAGGTAGCGACGGTCGATCGGTTCAATTCGAAATTGATTAATTTTGGAGATGGCCCGGTTAAAAGATTCTTGATCAATTTCAATTAGCAGAACAGGAGGAGTTTTAGTCGGAGAAAGTTGGTGGGTCCAATCGCGGTAGATTGCCTGTACCATCATCCGCTGTTGATACAAAAAATCTCGTACCGGGGTGAGGAGGCTGAGCGCCAGAACAGTTCCAAAGGCGATCGCCTCTACTTTAGCAGGTACCCACTGCCGTAACTGCCGTTGCCAACCAAAGGGTTCGATGCGATAGGGAGCAACGTTGGGAGGGCTGAAGAACGATGGCAACAGGTGCGCCGATGGAAATGCAAATTTTTCAATGGATTGCAGATACTGACAGGCATTGACTAATGCATCCAAAATATCTTTGTGCTGCTTGAGTTCCTGACACAGATATTTCAGAAAGGTTTGCGCCACATCGTTACGAATCGGTTCTCGCATAGCAACCACCTGCACACCTAGATCCATCAATGCATGGGCAATACTGAGCCCACTACAGGAATTAAAAATGGCCAGCTGTAAACCCCGTTCTTTTGCCTGGGCCAGTTGTTCTTCCAGGTCACTAATGGAGCAGGAGATGTGGGGGGCGATCGCAAATCGTCCACCCATCACGGTTGTTTCATCGCTGTGTCCGGCAAAAAACAAAACATCCCAGCCTCGATCATCACAGATGGCTTGAGCGATTCGGGTTTTGATGGCAACCGGATCTTCATCGGGAAGCCAGGTGATACGTTCAACTTCGGCAATGGAACGGAGCGATCGCAACGCTTTCCAGTGTTCTTGCAGCGGCAGGTTGGGGTCCTCCCCCAGAAGGGCAAGAATGCGAGCTTTCCGAGTAGGGGAGAGGTTCAATCCCTGATCTGCCCCATCCAGATCCATCCCTGTCCGAATCAGGCGCACCATGCGGGGGGGCGCGTCTGCAGGGGTCAGTTCCCAGGCTTCCCAGGGCAACCGCGCCATTTCGGCAGTATCGCAGGCCAGAAATAGATCAATTCCGGTTGGAACTTCCATTTCTTTTCCTTGTGCCGTTGTCTGCTGGGCAATTCGCATTAACTCGTCCCGGATCCGCTGCTGAATTTTACGGGTTTCTCCTTCGCCCAACCAGCGATGAAAGGCATGAATCAATTCCGTTTCAGCTTCCCTTAAATCATTTCCTGGATCGCCAGAACCCGGATTGAGGCGGCCACTGTCGCTGATGCTTCTAGAGGCGGGTAGATAAAACCGGGCATATCGCTGTTGCCATCTCTGATACCGGCGTTGCACCTCTCCAGCACCACTGACACTGGCGGTGAGTTGCTTTTTCCGGTTGTCCCAAAGCAGCAGAAAGAAACAGGATTGGTCATCCTTGTGCCAGACCTTGAGTTCAAGCACTGCACGCATTATCCCTCTCCAAATCCAAATGCAGGTAAGGTCAATCCCAGTTGGCCAGGAAGGAGGAGGGTAACTACAAACTGCTCCCCTGTGATTCCCTGGACGCGGGCGAAGAGAAATGGATCGTCAAACTCAGCAATGGGTTCGTGTAATATGCCACTGGCATTGCTGACTCGAAGTTTCAGTCCCTCTGGCAATGCACCACTTAATCGCATTCCCACAATCCATAGCAAGGACCACTCATGGGAGTTCACAGTCCAGGCAACGGCGCACATTCGCAGGGCAACCCCGGCCAGATCAATATCCTGATATACAAAGTTAGCCTGGGGTGGAATTTCCATGCCCTGATTTCTAAGCTCGGCGATCGCCCGCTCAAACCGATCCACGGAAAGCATGGGGGAAGCCGTGGCCAGTTCCTGGGGTAAAACCATTCCCAGACTTTGAGCAACAGCATCAATTTCCCCTCGCAGCCATTGGGCAACATTGACTATAGGTTGGGCCAGAAGGGTGAAAAGTTCTGTGAGGCGAGTTGGAGGTACAGGGGAGGGTTCTGGCGATCGCTGCCACTGATCAAGCAATGCTAAAAATTCTGGATTCTGCAAAATACGTGCTCCCTGCTCCCAGGTGAGGATTTGCCAGAGGGGCTGATCCGGGGCGCGCAGACGGGAGATGAGCGTCTGGAGTTCTGCCCCAGGCGGGGATTGGAGGGGAGCCAGGGAGGGAACGACGGGAAGGGCGATCGCGTCCGGCTGTAAATAGCGAACGCAGGATAGCAAATGATTAACTTCCCCATCAAACAGCGACAGGGGAATTAAATAGTTCCAATCGGGTTCCATCGGCAGGTTCACCAGTTGCCGATAATTCACCAACTGATCGTGGCGTAGAATCCCCTGGATTGCAACCTGCTCTAATTCTTCCTGCACCTCCAGCAGGACATAAAAATGGGCAGCCAGTTCAGGCAGGTCAAGGGCAGCGCGGGGTAGGGCGATCGCGTCGTCTAACAAATGCTCTGTCACAATCAAACACAGCTTAAATTCACCCAGTCGGGCATTGCAAATCACATCCAGCGCTCGATCATATTGAGGCTGCCAGAAAGTGCTTTCTTCCAGATTCAGAAGGAGATTTGGCCCCCTTTCCTGAAGCCAGTGAGCAAAGCCAAAGGCACCCAATCCATTTAAGTAGGTCTGCCACTGGGAGGGTTCACTCAAAACGCGATCACTCACGGTGGCTGCCCGGTCAAAATCTTCCGGTTCTAAAGCAACTACTTCCGGCTGCAATAATCTGAAATCAGTTGCACCGACAGCTAAATCCATCATGGCTCCCACTCCTGTGGTTCCTGAATGTAATGGCGTAGTCGCTGAGCATAGATACTGTTCAGGGAACGATTTTTAGTCGTCATAATCTCGGCGGCAGCCGCTTGAAACACTTCGGCATCAGCAAAATCCTCCACCAAATTCATTAAATTGCAAAGATAATCGGGATTATTCGAAGCTTCTCCGGGGTTGAACTGAGAGGCGATGTCTAAAAGGTCCTGAAAAAGCTTTCCAGTTGTCTGAAGTCGTACTTGATTCAGTAAGTTTTTAATATTTACGATACGACTCACCTGGGATTGATTAGTCATTTCTAAACGAGATGCCACTTCACTTTGAGATCGCCCTTCACCATATATAAGTTGCAGGGCAGGAATAAATTTGCTGGCAAATGAAGCATAACGCGGACGTTGCCTCAGATGATGCAACTGTTGCCGCAGTGTTTGACAGATTCCCCAATCTAAACAGGCCATTAACTGGTGATGACAGAACTCTCGGATTTCCTGCTGCTCAAGGTTTTCAAGAGTGTTGATAGTGTTGGAGGCAGGTAGTTCCCGCTCAATTTCTGTTTCAGGATGAGTTATTTCTAAGGATTCTGAAACGGGGCCGCTCCGATTCCACACTGCATACTGCCGCAGTTGTCTGGCAATCCGTTGCAGTTCCCGCTGGAGATGATCGGGCGAACGGATGGGAGAATGATTTTTCTGCAAAATCCCAACCATTTCCTGAAGCTGCGCAGGGGTTGGATCGGGGCAACGAACGGCGATCGCATGGGTATGGCGGCGATCGCGTCTGTATACCGCATGGAAGGCTGCAACAATTTGCCGTTCATCGGGTAACAGAGTTTCCAGTTGTTTCGTTCTTGCCCGGTTGAGCAAGGCCCAATCGCTTAAATAACTCAATCCCTGCTCTGACAAAAAATCTTTAATGTCTTGATTTTGCCGGGTCTGGTAGTATACCCAGCTATCCAGGCTGAAACGGGTGGGCGAATCTGAGTCAAACTTTCGCAGAACTTTAACGGTGAATACTGGAAAGCGGAGGGGCATTGTCCCCTGTTCAGTTAAGACCAGTTGCGTTTTGTAGTCTTCTCCCAATACGATGAGCGATCGCCCGTCATCATTAAGAACAAAGGGGAGCAACTCCTGGTAGGTAAACCGACCACTGGCACTGAATTGTCTGGCAATTTTTTTGCAAGCGTACAGAATGGGATAGGAGACATAGCAACGCAGACACAGCCCCGCTCTGGCAATGGTGATCAGTTCTCCCTTCGCCGCCCGAAACAGAGAAAAGAGAAGTGTCTGAATTGCCCGTTCGGAGGAAACGGTGGTGGCTCGGTTGGCGCTCATAGCCATATCCGGAAACTGTTCCTGAAAAAACTCCAACGCCGCTGTTAATGGCTGGCGACGATAACCCCGACCCTCGCTTGCCGGATCGAGTCTCAGAATTTCCCAGTATCTTGATAGATGCACCATGCCACTTTCGCAAATGCGAGAAGGTTCTTTCGGCTTGCCAGTGAAAAAGTCGTGCTTAGACCTGTTGTCCCAAGCAACCTGTCGGCAGCCATACCCTGAACTTGGGAAATGTTCTTAGAGAATTTCACTATAGGTCAGTTTTGCCTGACCAGGGTACAAAAGGTACTCATTCGGGTACCAGAGCGTTATCCAAAAGAGTTCTGATATCGATTTAGAGTGTGAATTTGGCAGATCGATTTACGAAACCAGCGATTGCAACGATTTCACCATCCAAAATCTAAAATCCAAAATCCAAAATGGTATGAGCTGCACTAACTAAAGCGGTCATCATTGTGGTTAGGACGGGGTGCAGGGGTGGAACCCCTGGCTGGAGGCTTTGCCCCCACGGCCGCAGTAATTCCAGTGTCTAGCGTCGCTGAATCTGAGGATAAAAAGGTGGTGGGTGCTTGAAACTTCGTTTCAATTCATCCTGCTGTTCAG
>JAIMBL010000040.1 GCA_023511615.1 Leptolyngbyaceae cyanobacterium HOT.MB2.61 | reverse complement strand
GGTCTGGTCTCCAAAGCCAGCGACCTCCAGGAATCAGGACTCTATTCAAAGGACTGCAAACGTTTGAGCGTATCTTTCAAGGCTAGATTCTAGCTCATGCCCAAGATGGGTATACACAGTAGCCCAAAACGGGAGAGGGATTTAGGGTGAGGGCAATCGGACAAGTTGCACATCGCGTGATCTACCTGCATTTGAAACTGGCTGTAACCTGCGAATTTTATCAACACCTCCCACCTTTCTCCTCACCATGAGTAACGATCTCCTCCGCCGCAAACAATCCATCTTTGATCGCTGGGCACCGAGCTACGATTGGCTCTTTCCATCCATTGTCTACCAGGCAATCCACCAGCGCCTGCTTGAATTCGTTCGCCTTCCGGCACAGGCTTCCACTCTCGACCTGGGGTGCGGCACCGGGCGGCTGCTCAATCGTCTGGCAGACCAGTTTCCCGACCTCACCGGGACGGGGCTGGATCTATCTCCTGAAATGCTACGGCAGGCGGAGCTTAAAAATCGGCATCCCTCGCGACTCAGCTTTGTACAGGGCAGCACCGAGGCATTGCCCTTCCACGAGGACGAGTTTGATGCAGTCTTCAGCACCTTCAGCTTTTTGCACTACCCCAACCCAGAAGTTGTGTTTTCTGAAGTAAGCCGGGTGCTGCGTCCAGCCGGGCATTTCTACCTGGTTGACCCCCTCCTGCACTGGCAACCGGGGATTCAAACCCTGCCCATGGCTGCTGGTGCCATTCAGTTCTATGGCTTTGCTGCACGGGAGCAGTTAGGCAAACAGGCGGGACTGGTCTGCCAGGGACATCATTATCTGCTTGGCCCGGTGGTATTGACACTCTACGGCAGGTAGGGTTGTAATACCATTTTGGATTTTAGATTTTAGATTGGGAAATCGTTGTAAGCCTCCAAGGTTGTGGTTTCCCGCAGGAGAAAGTCGCTACTTGAGAGGGAGGAAAGCGGCAGCGATCGCTGTCTAGAGTGTAGAAGTGCGCCAGTTTTTCCCCAACCTCTTCTTTTTCCCATGATTTATACTCCCGAAGTTCCTGCACCCCAAATTCCCACGCCCTTTCCCGATCCATCCCCCACTCCAGAACCCGTTCCCACTCCAATTCCTCAACCTGTTCCGGGGCCAGAACCGGAACCCGCTCCCACTCCCGAACCGGAGCCCGTTCCTGCCCTCATTCCGCAACCTGTTCCGGCACCCATTCCGCAAACAGTGCCACAGGGATTTAACGACCCTGCCAGTAATCCAAGATCTCCTAGATCCGCAACTTCTGAGTTAAAGCCGGAACTCGGCTAAAATTTGAGTTAAAGCCGGAACTCGGCTAAAATTTTTGAAAAAGCTGGGGATCTGGCTAGCCCAATGTAGAAAGCGGGGATCTGTTTGAGGGATCTATTCAGACGTCGCGAAACTTTACAATAGAGTTCGGTCAGGCTTCACTGATTCGGAAGCATCGAAAGGCGCAACCTTTAAGATCTCTAACTTTCTGGTCAAAGTCATAGCGATATGGCTCACCGATGAAACAGTCAGAGATCGGCTGGAAGTCGCGCTCCTGTTCTATCTAAAATCAGAGTCTAAAATGCTGAGAGCTGGGATTGTTGGGCTGCCCAATGTGGGAAAATCAACGCTATTTAATGCTGTCGTAGCCAATGCTAAGGCACAGGCGGCTAACTTTCCCTTTTGCACAATTGAACCCAATGTGGGTGTGGTTGCCGTTCCCGATGAGCGGCTGCAAGTACTGGCAAAGATCTCCGATTCGGCAGAAATCATCCCAGCACGGGTTGAATTTGTCGATATTGCCGGGTTGGTGAAGGGGGCCAGCAAGGGCGAGGGGCTGGGCAATCAGTTTTTGGCGAACATTCGAGAAGTGGATGCGATCGTCCATGTCGTCCGCTGCTTCGAAAATGACGATATCATTCACGTTGCTGGCTCCGTTGACCCGATGCGCGATATTGAAATTATCAATCTGGAACTGGCACTGGCAGACCTGGGACAGATTGAAAAACGGATCGATCGCGCCCGCAAACAAGCCCGTGGCAACAAGGAACTTCAGGTCGAGGTGGACGCACTGGAAAAACTGCTGCCCGTGCTCAACGAAGGAAAACCCGCCCGCCTGGTAACGCTGAACGAAGAGGAGGAGCTGGCCGTGAAACCCCTGGGGCTACTCACCCGCAAACCAATCATTTATGCCGCCAACGTGTCTGAAGATGACCTGGCCAGCGGCAACACCTGGGTTGAGCAGGTACGCGAAATTGCCACCCAGGAAAATGCCCAGGTGGTGGTAATTTCCGCCCAGGTCGAGTCGGAACTGATTGATTTGCCAGAAGAAGAGCGGGCAGAATTTTTGGAATCGCTGGGGGTCAAAGAGGGTGGACTGAAATCGCTGATTCAAGCCACCTATGATCTTTTAGGACTGCGTACCTATTTCACCACCGGCCCCAAAGAAACCCGTGCCTGGACGATTAAGGCCGGAATGCTGGCTCCCCAGGCAGCAGGCGTGATTCACTCCGACTTTGAGCGGGGCTTCATTCGGGCTGAAACCGTGGCCTACAAAGATCTGGTTGCCGCTGGATCGATGAATGCTGCCAAGGAAAAGGGGCTGGTTCGTAGTGAAGGCAAAGAATACGTGGTCCAGGAAGGCGACGTGATGCTGTTCCGATTTAATGTGTAGGAATGAGATGCCCCATCGTGTAGTTTCAGAACTGACAGATACCCAAGTTGCAGAGTTAGTTGACCTGTACCGCAACGAATTTTGGAGCTAGCAGCGGCAGCTTGATGATGTCATGCGGATGTTAAATGCAACCAATCTGATTGTTGGCCTTGTGGATGAGCAGGACCACCTGATTGGCTTCACCCGGATTTTGACGGACTTTGTTTACCGGGCGTTGATTTTTGATGTGATTGTCAAACCCAGCCATCGGGGGCAGGGGTTAGGAACCCTGTTAATCGATACGGTTGTCAACCATCCCAAATTACAGAGGGTAGAGTATCTTGGCCTCTGTTGTTTACCAGACATGATTCCGTTCTACAACCGCTGGGGCTTTAGCGAAAGCGCGGATGGAATCCGGCTTCTGTTTCGTGCCCATGCCAGCCCCTAATCCTGCTGATGGGAAAACTGGTAAGCGCCGATCGCCGACAGCAGGACTGCGATCGCCAGCAAGATTGGAATCGAATACCAGGGAAACTGAGCCAGGGGCAGGTAAGCCGCCGCCCGCAGCCCGATGCTGGTGTAGGTGAGGGGCAATAGATACACAATCACCTTCAGCGGCAACGGTAAGGTTGCCGGGTCAAAAAATGTTGCCCCCAGAAAAGACATCGGCACAATTACAAAGTTGTTGTAAATGCCCACACTTTCCAGCGATTTGACATTTAGCCCCACAATCACACCCAGGCCAGCAAAAACAGCACAGTTCAACAGCAACACCAGTAGAAACAGTGGATTCAAAAAGCTGCCAATCCGGCCCGTAAACAGGATGGCGACCAGAATCACCGAACCAGAGGTGAGCAATCCCCGTACAATTCCCGCCATCATTTTGCCCAGGTGCAACGCCAGGGGATGAACTGGCACCAGCATCAGTTCTTCAAAGGTTTTGGTAAACAGGCGATCGCCGCAGATAGAAAAGGTCGTTCCGCCAAAGCTAATCACCATCGACGACAGCGCCACCATTCCCGGCAGAATAAACTCCAGATAACTGTCTCCCGCCGAGGGTTTTACCGCCTGATCCAGGGCACTGCCCAACCCCAGCCCAAACCCAACAATGTAAATCAGAGGTGAAACCAATCCCGACGCCACTACTTGGGTAATCCGTACCCGCAGATCCAGCCAGTCGCCCCAAAAGACGGTGAGACAGTCGCCCCAAAGAGTCTGGAGCATTGACTTTTGATAACGATTAAAGGAAGGATAAGCGCTCATGGTGCAAGATAACTTTACAGACGATGTGCAACTTTGCCGAACCCACGAACTATTCCGATTGCCAGGGGAGCCAATCTTCATCCAGAGCTTGCTCCAAGGTGAAGTCAGGCTCTTTAGGAATTTCTTGGGGATCTAGTTTGCTTGCTTTGAGAAAAAGCTTTCTAGCATTGCCATAGGCAAATGCAAAATTCTCACTGAGGTAGTTTTTGAGGCTGGGGCTATCTTTGAGGATGACTTGAATCTGTAAACGAAAATTAGTAATTTCCAGATCCCATCCTCTAAAACACATCTCTCGTTCGGATTCCCAATACCGGAGCTTCAGAAAATGCTCACATAATCGCATTAGATAGCTAGAAATGACTCGTTTGTCACTCCTGCCCAAACTCTCAATTTCCTCAATTAAATTTTCCAGGTCAAGATTGCTAAAGTTGCGGGCTTTCAACTGAGCAACAGTTTGATCCAACCAAAGTTGATAGTCCGCATCGTATAGCGATGTGGGTTTAGCTTTAACTTGAGGTTCCATAACTGAATGCCTTCATTGGTATCTTTGATTGTATTAAGAAAAATCGCCACACTTATCGAGAAATCCATATCCACAAGATAACTGGTCATTGTTCTCAAACGGAGCCTGTTTGTGTTAAAGATTGAGCAGCTCAGGAAGATTTATGGAAATCAGCCAGTTCTGCAAGACTTGAGTTTGGCGATCGCTCCTGGCGAAATCTATGGCTTGCTCGGCCCCAACGGTTCCGGCAAAACAACTACCATCAATATTCTCTGCAACCTGTTGCGGGCAGATAGCGGAACAGTTGAAATTGGTGGCCAGCCCATCTCTGAGCAGACCAAGCGCATCATTGGCGTTGCCCCCCAGGAAAACCTGCTATACCAAACACTCACCTGTGCCGAAAACCTCAACTTCTTTGCCAGCCTCTATGGGTTGAACGGTCTTCGCAAGCGGCAGCGAGTGGAGTTTTGCCTGGAAGCGGTGGGGTTGACTGATCTGGCAAAATGTCCGGCGGAGGCATTGAGTGGCGGAATGCAACGACGGTTGAATTTAGCGATCGCCCTCATCCATCAACCCAGGCTTCTCATTCTGGACGAACCCACCACTGGACTTGACCTCGAAGCCCGTTATGAACTGTGGGACTTAATCCAACAACAGCAGCAGCAGGGAATTACGGTTCTGCTAACTACTCACCTGTTAGAAGAAGCGGAGCGTCTGTGCGATCGTATCGGTATCCTCAAGCAGGGACGCCTCCTGGCAGAAGGCACTCTGGCAGAGCTACGCCGACTCATCCCCGCTCAAGAGATCATCCTGGTGCAAACTTCGGAGGAGGACAGCGCGATCGCCCGTGCTCAGGAACTTGGCTTCACCCATCGTCACTATGGCAGCGACCTTGCCTTCTGGTTGTCCCAGCCCCTCGATCTAAAACAGATTCTTGCCTGCTTCGACGGTATTCCGATTGATTCCATCTCGCGCCAGCCCGTTCGTCTAGAGCATATCTACCTGGAATTGACCCATGTAGGGAGGCGTTAGACGACTATGAAGCCGTGGGTATGTCAATGCAGTGTTGGCGTTTGTCTTTTCCAATTAGCTATCGTTTTTGAGCAGGATTGAGTAATCATCTCATCGGAGAGAGGATACTGGTTGATCTATTTCAAGTTTACGGTTGATGAGATTTAGTTTGGTTTCTAACCGACTATCCGAGTTGTCAACGCGATTGACAGCTTCATGACTGAAGTTGTAATTGATGCCTTGTCTCAAGAGTTTTTGCAAAAGTGCGTGGCTTATTCGCTTCATCAAGCTTTTCAATTAAGCCTAACTCCAAGCTCACGTACCTCAAAAATCCAATCTGACTCATCCAGCTCCACGACTCCACTCCATCAAACGACGGCTGTTTCGGTCAGCAGGTCTATTGGTCATCCGGCAACAGCAGTCTGATTTGGGGCATGGTTTGGATTCCAACGAGAGCCGCGTTTTTGAGTGACTCCACGCATCGGATTGTGTTTCACTTCACGCCCAAGCACTGTTCCTGGCTCAACCAAATCTCAATCTGGTTGAGCATCTTGATGCGGAAGTTACTCAGACGAGGCAATTTTCTGAGCCAATCAGAGTTAAAAGAGCGGATTCTTGCATTTATCGATTACTTCAACTAGACAATGGCGAAGCCATTTAAGGGGATGTACAAAGGCAAAGCGCTAGCAGCCTAAAAAGGAGGGCTGAATTTATACCGCAGACTACTAGCGTTTTTACACCTAAGCTGTGCATGTATTGCTGTGCGGGCAATCCAGGTTTTCGGATAGGCTCTTAATTACAATCTGGGATGCACCACTAAGAGCTGTCAATCTTGCACTCCTTCAAGGATCTGCTCAAGAAATGGGAGATGCAACAGGTTTGACATCAAAAAAAAGATTGAATGGATTATCAAAAATAAAGGTCAGTTCGGTAGTGGTGATCAGAGCCATTCCCAATTTTCAGCCTGGTCAATTTCTCACCATTAAGCTCAGTATTCCAGGCCAGGAGAAGCCTGTTATTCGCACCTATTCTTTGTCTGACTGTCTTGATCCATGGGAATATTACCGACTCTCCATTAAGCGAGAATCAGCTCCCAAAGGGTTAGATGTCAGGCCAGGCATTGCCTCTAACTTTAGGCATGACCAGGTTAACGAGGGTCGGTGATTCCAGCGAAACCGCCGAGGGGAAGGTTTGTTTTAGATGTGCAGAAATCACTTCCAGCCGTTTTGATTAGCAATGGAGTTGGAATTACGCCCATGCTGAGTATGGCAAAAGCTTGTACCCAGCTAAATTCCAACCGTTCTATCTGGTTTATTCACGGTCGCGGGATGGGCGCTTTCACGCCTTCAGGAATGAGGTGAAGGCGATCGCAGTGCAAAACCCCAACTTACAAATTCACTTCTGCTACAGCCGCCCCAGACCAGAGGGTGAGGAAAAGTATCATAGTACGGGATATGTGGATGGAGGAATCAACCTCCAGGTATAACTGCATCTGGAATTTCATAGCGCTCCTGGATCGGGAGTAGAGCAGCATTCAATTAACCTTGCGATCGCCCTTGAATATAGTCAGCAACCAGGTTTCGTAGTTCTTGAATGCTGGCAGTCAAGATTTGAATATTCTGCTGATTCAACGCTCCCTGGCGAGCGTTCGCCTCAATTTGGCGGGTGTTCGCCTCAATCTGGCGAGCGTTCGCCTCAATCTGGCGGGCATTAGCGGCTTGCTGTTCGCTGATGCGATCAAGCGCTGCATTAATCCGACTCAACTCATTATCATGCCTGACGCTGGCAGTTGCCAGTTCCAGCATCATGGCTTCAATTCGATCAAGCCGACTGCCGTTTTCGTGATGAGTGGACATTGATAAGCTAAGCTGTTTGAAGTGGTGCTAATTGTAGCATTTCCATTGCTTTGATCAATTTACTCTTCGTTATCCAGTGCGCTTCACCTGCAAAGGGACAAAACTCCTGCCCCTAATGAAGAGGAGTAACGACAATAGGGCTAGGCGCTGACTGCCTGTGACCGAGCTGAAAATGCCCTCATCCCCCAATCCTTCTCCTGCAGGAAAAAGGCGCAGAGGTAGACCTGACAAGTTAGTGATGAGCGGCGCTAGCTGCCATCATTAACGACTCAAAAATCATTACAATTTGGGTACTACCGGAGCAGGATTTTTATTCTCTGGAGTGCTGAAACTTCAGCATAAATGATTGGTATAAAAAAAGCACCAACATTTCAGTTGGTGCTGGACGTCGTTGAACAACTGTACACCTGCCGTGGTTCTGGTTTTTAACCAGAGAACCAGGTAGAGAAACACCCAAATACTGTAGTGGTTCTGGTTTTTAACCAGAGAACCAGGTAGAGAAACACCCAAATACTGTAAGAAACACCCTATCGGCTTTTAGCTTAAGCTTGCCTGGCTTTTTCAGCCTGACGCTTACGCAGGGTGGCAATGCTCATGCCTAGCCCAACCAACCCTGGCAGCAAAGCCGGAGTTGGGATTGCGGTGGGTTCACCAAAGGTAACGGAACCGATACCACCTGCACTGGTGAACACCTGATTAGTAAAGGGAACCAGCAGAGCCTGGGTTCCTGGAGCTAATTCGAAGTCAAACAGCAAACCTGCGATCGCTCCATCGTTGAAGAAGAGTGCAGGTAAGATGGGAAAGGCAGCCGATGAACTTTCTGTAAATGTATTGCCTAGCAAGTTGAGGTTTAAGCTCAACAGCCCTTCGACAGGATTGACCACATCCAACCCGATCGCAGATACGAAATCAGAGTCGAACGTAACAGTCCCTGTACCAGTTTCGGTACCTGTTCCAACAGGAACTTCCACTGTGAACGGGGCCGTTAGAATAGCCGCCTGAGCTGGGGAAACTTCAAAGCTGGCTATTCCTAATGCAATGCACGCTGCTCCAGTCGCAGCAACTGATAACTTTTGCATGACTGAGGTCGTCATCGTTGATTCCTCCAAAAAAAATGAACGTTGGGTGGTAGAGTCCCTTTTTTTTGGAAGTGAAATCAGCAAATCCTCAAGATTTCATCAATCGATAGCTGCAAATCCCAAAAATAAGTTAGTAGTTGAAACTTCAAGGGTGTTCTATTGCTGTACCAGCTTACGGATTGTCATCTTTGGTTTAATGATTGAAATCGTTCTAACGTGATTGTTGCTGTACCAGCTCTGGAACTATCATTTTGGCAATATCTCGATGCCTTCTTCAATCCACACCAGCTATCGGCAAAAGCGCCCCAGCAAACGAATGATAGCTTTGTTGGTTGCTTTTACAATTTCTCTCTTCATTCCTCTTCTTCTGAGTGTAGTTGGGTTTTTCCTCAGTCTCTGGGTTGTGGTTCCAGCTCCCACATTTTCACTCTTGCCCCTGGGAATTGGTGCGCCAGAGGTCAGTCCGTGGCTGATAGCGGTAAATGCGATCGCACTCCTGCTGACTATTCTGGGGCTTTCCAAAAGCTGGATCTACAGCATTGCCCTCAGCTTTAGTCTGGTTGGTTTAATTCTCAGCAGTTTGCCACTGGTTCAATTTCCCGCAACCCAGGACCGTTTTGCTAACGAGATGCAAACAGTTTTGGGAGCAAATTACCTGGAAAAGATTCCTACCACAATGCAGGCTAAACTGCGCCCTCAGCCATTCGTTCTGGCTGATGCTTTTAGGGGAATTGTCTTAGCAGATGTTCGCGTGATCAGGCAAATTCCATTTGCGGCACCGGATGGATTGACTTTGAAGCTGAATATTTACCAGCCCCTGTCCATTGGCAAGTACCCGACAATTATCATCATCTACGGCGGGGCGTGGCAGGGGGGCAGTCCTGATAACGATCAGATGTTTAGTCGGTATATGGCTGCCCAGGGCTATACCGTGGTGACAATTGACTATCGCCACGCACCCCAGTACCACTATCCAGCTCAGCTAGAGGATGTCCAAACGGCGATCGCCTATATCCAGCAACACGCTGATGAATTAGAAGTTGATAACACCCGAATGGCCCTCATGGGGCGATCAGCGGGTGCCCACCTGGCAATGCTGGCTGCCTATCAGCCCGATGCTCCCCCTATACGGGCGGTGGTCAACTACTACGGTCCTGTTGATCTGGTTGAAGGATACAAAGACATCCCCATTCCTGATCCCATCAATACTCGCTCTGTTTTAAGAAAATTTCTGGGTGGTACGCCGGATGAACTGCCCGATCTGTACCGCCAGGCGTCTCCGATTACTTACGTCCGGCGATCGCTGCCACCAACTCTGCTGGTGTATGGCGATCGAGACCACCTCGTTCAGGCAAAGTTTGGGCGAATCCTCTACCGTCAATTGCAGCAAACCAACAACCTCGCCCTCTGGCTCAACATTCCCTGGGCCGAGCATGCCTTCGACGCTGTTTTCAATGGCGTTAGTAATCAATTGGCGCTCTACTATACAGAACGCTTTCTGGCATGGGCAATGGGTGAGGAGTCAGGGGTGAGAGGTGAGGGGTGAGGGGTAATAAGATGTAATAAGATGAAGTTGTTAGTTGTTGGTTGTTAGTTGTTAGTTAAGTGAGGGGTGAAGGGTGAGGTGAAAGAGTGATGGGGTGGATGAGTAATAATTCAGAACTCAAAATTCTCTTCCCCCGAACAGATGGTGCTATGCTTAGATTGATCCGGACCCATGCGATCGCAACGCCTTAACCTTGTCAGGACCGGAAGGTAGCAGCAATACGGGATGCTTGCGATAGGCGTGGACTCCGGGTCGTTTTATTGAGCGAACCTCGCTTCATTGACGCTCAGTGACTATCATCAGTGACCATCATTAAAGTCCCCTGGATCTCGGACTTCCTGATTGAAATTTTGGTTGTGGTCGTCAAGAACAAGGCAGAGTTTAGGAAACTGTCGATGACACTTCCCTTTTCAAAAAGTATTGGAGTCGTAATTAACGAAAATTCAGGTACGGATTTCATCCAGCAGCGATCGTGACAGTTCCCAGGCTTTCTTCCTATGCTGGAGTCGTAATCTATAATTGGCTCCCTAAGCGTTTGGGAAAAGCTGGAGCGTTGAAATCAAATAGGAGTTATGGCTGTTATGGGTTTGGGAGATTTGGTTCAAAAAGCGGTTTATCTGGGGATTGGGGTAGCCTCCTATGCGGGTGAAAAAGCGAGTGAAAAGCTGTCTGAGTTGAAGGTTCAGGTACAAAAGCTGGCCGATGAAATGGTCGAGCGGGGAGAAATGACGGCTGAAGAGGCGCGCAAGTTTGTGGATGAAATGGTTAACAAAGCTCAACAGTCCCCCGTTGAGTCTTCTACCTCCGAAAAACCTGCGGAGCCGCGTCGTATTGAAATTACTGCAGATGATGAAGAGCCTGCCCATCCATCTTCTAGTCAAGCTGAGGAGATGCGCCGCCAGGTGATGGAATTGCAGGAAGAGCTAAGACGTCTGAAGAAAGATAAGCTTTAACTTAGTTATACACTTAGCAGATACAATTTGATAAAGCAAAGCGATCCCCGTAGAGATTCCACAGTTCTTCGGAGAAATGCTACATCTGTATCCTTATCGATTGGTTAGTGGATAACTTTCTTAAAGGCGTATGGAAGGTTGGTCATTCAATTTCTTCGAAGTGATGGAAGCGATGGTTAAGGAAGTTGAGCAGGTTTTCACTGAAATTGCCAGAGACCTTGGCGAAAGGATGGATGCATTTGTGGATGCCTCGGAAGAGATGGTTGAACAAATGCAAATTACCTTTGAGACCGAGATTGAACCTCGCCTCAACGAGTTTATTGACCCGATTCTGGAAGCCTATTTGGGTTTTGAAATCATTGTCGAGGAAACGGCCCAACCCGTTACCCATACGGTGGAACCTTTTTTGAATGATCATCCTGCCTGTGTCGGTTGTCGCCATTATCACGGTCAGGTATATGGGGGGACGATGCTGGTTTGCGGCATGCACCCCTACGGTTGGGAAGGGGAAAAATGCCCTGATTGGGAATCGGTGTGGAAGGAAGATCATTCGTCGTAAGAACAGTGACATGCCACTATAGCAGTGGAAAAAAGTGCCCAACGGGCCCCTGTCCCTGGCCAATTCTGAGGGAATGTTTGAGGGCGGTGGTGACGTAGCTTTTGGCGAGGTGAGTGGCGGTCAGTGGCTCCTTGCCAAGTGCCAGGTTGGCTGCGATCGCAGCAGATAAAGTACAGCCTGTTCCGTGGGTGTCCGTCGTTGTAACCGTCTCAGTCCTAAGCGTTTCCAGTTGCTGCCCATCAAACCAGACATCCACCCCCCGCAGGTCTCCTCCCATGCCTCCCCCTTTCACCAGCACTGCTTTGGCTCCCAGTTGGTGAATCCGCCGTGCGGCAATTTGCATATCCTCCAGTGTATGGATTTCCATGCCTGCCAAAATTTGAGCCTCGTAGCGGTTGGGCGTCAGCACCGTTGCCAGGGGAATGAGAGAGGAACGGAGCGTGGCGATCGCGCCATCATCAATCAACTGTGCCCCTGTTCGTGACACCATCACCGGGTCAACCACCAAATTTTCCAGACCCAGGGTTTTAACCTGTTCAGCCACGATCGCCATAATTTCCTGATTCAGCAGCATCCCCGTTTTAGCAGCCTGCACTCCAATGTCCTTAACCACGGCCTCCATCTGAGCCACCACCGCTTCCGGGGGGAGGGCATCAACCCGCGTAACGCCCAGGGTGTTTTGCGCTGTGATACAGGTGAGGGCACTGGTACCGTGCACCTTGTGGAAGGCAAACGTGCGCAGATCTGCCTGAATACCGGCTCCTCCACCGCTATCTGAACCGGCAATGGTCATGACAACAGGAATATATGAATGAGGCATCATAGTAGAATAAAAGTAGATCTTTAAGAAAAGTTACGGATTCCCATGAGGCTGACCCGGATTGACCTGAATAGCTGGATTTTTCAGATTGCCGAAAGGACAATTCTGGTTGATCCCTGGTTAGTTGACCCGTTGGAGTTCTATGGATTGCCCTGGCTGTATACGGCTTATCACAATACTCCTCTGGCATTTACTCCCGATACCTTACCAGGAATTGATCTAATTCTGCTCTCTCAGGGTGTGGATGATCACTGCCATAAGCCAACGTTGCAAAGATTAGACCCTTCCATTCCAGTGGTGGCTTCTCCGACGGCGGCCAGGGTGGTCAGCTCACTCGGCTATCGAAATGTGACTGAGCTTTTCCACTGGCAGAAGGTTGAATTCGACCAGACGCTTCAAATTACCAGTGTTCTGGGAGCCGAGCTCCAACCCGGACAGGTTGAAAATGGTTATCTGTTGCGGGATCTGATTACGGGCGAAACCCTCTACTACGAACCCCATCAAGCTCCGATGAAGGAGCTTGCCGCAAAGATTGGGTCGGTGGATGTGGCGATCGCTCCCATCATCGGCCAAATTTTCCCTCTGCTAGGCCAGGTAATTATGGGACCTGAGCAAGCGATGCAGTTGGTTGAAACGGTCAGACCAAGCTATTTTTTGCCCACCACGATGGGAGACATCCGCATGAGCGGCCTCCTGCCTATGCTGATTAAGTCCGTCGGCAGTGTGGAGGAGTTTCGCGATCGCCTCTCCGCCTCCGGCCTGGCCACCCAGCTCATCGTTCCGGCTCCTGGAGAAACGGTGGAGTTGTTACTCTCCCGGCGGTAGGGGTGGAGGAGGGGATGGGCAGATGAGTTTGATAAAGGCGACAGGCGACGGGCAACAGTGGGAAAGGGAGTTTTGAGTTCTGAGTTTTCTTCAATAACTTCATCTCTAACCCCTGGCCCCTAATCCCCAACCCCCAGTCCCTTCTGGCTCCCAACTCCTCTCCTAGCGGGGTGGACGTCGGCGCTGAAGGAATTCAGGAATATCCAACCCGCCAGAAGGTTTATTGCGTGGTTCAGGTGGAGGAGGGGAGGGAGGGGTATTCATGGGAGGGGAAGTTACTGGACGACGCAAACCTGTGGGTTTAGACACTACAGGAGGCTTAGCACTACCCGTGAAGCCGGTAGCAATCACGGTGATCCGAATTTCTCCCTGCATTCGTTCATCAATCACGGCACCAAAGATAATGTTGGCTTCGGGGTCAACCACTTCGTAGATGATTTCTGCCGCGGCATTCACCTCATGTAGCGTCAAATCCGAACCACCCGTGATATTGAAGACGACCCCCCTGGCTCCCTCAATTGAAGACTCCAGTAACGGGGAAGAAATGGATGCCATAGCAGCTTCCCTGGCCCTGGATTTGCCAGAACCTACCCCAATTCCCATGAGGGCGGAGCCTGCATCAGCCATCACGGCCCGTACATCGGCAAAGTCAACATTGACCAGACCCGGAATGGTGATGATATCAGAAATGCCCTGAACTCCCTGACGCAGAATATCGTCCGCGACTCGAAAGGCTTCCTGAACCGGGGTTTGCTCTGAAATAACAGATAACAGTTTGTCGTTAGGAATAATGATAAGTGTATCTACCCGGCTCTGTAGCGCAGCGATCCCCTCTTCAGCTTGGCTGGTACGGCGTCTACCTTCAAATGTAAAAGGACGGGTAACAACACCAACGGTCAGCGCTCCCACTTCTTTGGCAACTTCGGCCACAATCGGAGCCGCCCCCGTGCCCGTACCGCCGCCCATGCCTGCGGTAATGAATACCAGGTCAGCATTCTCCAGCGCACTGGCGATCTCATCGCGGGATTCCTCTGCCGCCTTTTGACCGATCGCCGGATTTCCGCCTGCTCCGAGCCCTCGGGTCAGCTTTTGTCCCATCTGTAGTCGATGGGGGGCTGAAGCATGGGTCAATGCCTGAGCGTCAGTATTAATCGACCAGAACTCCACACCTGAGACATCACTTGCAATCATCCGGTTGACCGCATTACCACCGCCACCACCGACACCAATGACTTTGATCTTGGCTACGCTACTTGGCACGATTTCACCACTCCTTGATTCTTCCCCAGGCATACCTTTTGCCTTAGCAGATTGACTTAAGTGTAGTCCGGAGTTGCCAAAGGAGTTCGAAGCGTTCATTGTCAGTGAATTATCCGATTGTTCTTCGGTGTGAGAGCCGTCGTGGACGTGTTCTAAATTATTATTAAGCGTCATTGGAATAGCAGCCTGTTTACTATTTAAGGGTCTCTAGTATCCAAGCGTCTTTAGAATTGCAATGAGTGTTTCGACCTCTCAACTCTAGACCTTGTCAACTATAGGGTAAGTTATTCGAAAAACCAACAATAGGGGCAGATTTGCAACAGCTTGAAACGTCTATTTTAATCTGACTAATCGAAGCAACGAGATCCAGCCATCTACTTGGTTAGCTTCTAATGTTCTCATACATCCAAACCTAAGGAGTGCCTGATTTTACAAGGTCTTTAGATTTCCCCAGTTGGGCAATCGGGTTGTCAGGGTTTCGCAGATCAATATAGGCGATCTGGCTAAAACTGGGATGGGAAGGAAGTTTTCGCATTTCGTCTAGTTTTTCAAGTTGATAGGTGAATTGAGAACTGTAGGGACCTAGATGAACAACGCCCAATTCTGTTTTCAGGATTAGATTAGCCGGGTCTCGCCAATCAATCTCCGAAATTTTCACCGGGCTACGGCTAATTTCTCGATACAGTTTTGCCCAGGTTGGGCGGTATTGCTGAAAATCACCAACAATCTTCAGAGCAGGCAAACTCAGGGACTGATCCAGGGAAGTATACAGCTCAATTGGAATCCAAAGCCCCTTTTCGTCCAGCAATCCAACATTGGATACGGATTTCTGGCTTTTTACGTTTTTTTGAAGCAGAAGTTGGGTATCGGCAGCCGTCTGGAAGGCGGTCGCCACTGGAAATCGCTCTTTCACCTGCACTACCAGTCCCGGAGGAAACAGACGACGGCTCACCACTGCCTCTGCGATCGGTGCTTTTGCCTTGAGGGTATCTGTAATCTTTTGTGGCTCTACTCGCAACAGGGATTGCGGATAGGGAATGGGCAGTAAAGCCCGAATGGTCTGATCCGGCAGATAGTGGTTACCCTCAATTGCAACCTGCTCTGGGCGGCGAATTACCCAGGCCGGAAGTGTCGTAACCCAAAACAACCCCCCCGCCAAACCACTAACCGTCAGTGCCCGCCAGGCGGTTTGAAGAGACCTGATCCGACGGCGAAGCCGTAACTTCTGCCGCCGCTGGGCTAACTCTGTTCGCGAAACTGACACGATGCTAGTCATCCAGGTTTCTCAAGTCCTCATCTAAGTCTATGGATTAGCTACTTACCATACCCGACTTTTGGCAAACCAGTTCAGGAATGGGAGATTTGTTTCACTGATATAGCAGGTGCAAGGTATCTGGTGTCAGGTGGCTACTGCTAGGAACAGATATAGACCAAATCAGAGGCGCTAACAAAATATCCTTACAGCTATACTCTCATCAGAGAAAAGACTGCGGGCATCTAAACCATCTTCAAATACCCATACTGCTTACCCTTCATTTAAGCACTCATCCTGATTCTCAAAACTTTTTCACCTAATCTACCCCTTCACCCGCTTGCCTGTTACCTATAGCCTGTCGCCTTAGTCAGGACTCGAAACTCAAAACTTCTCCACCCCAACCCTCACCTGAGAACCACGGCGTTGCCGAATCTTGGGATGAAAAAGGTGCTGGATAGCTGGATACTTGAACCTTCGTTTTATAGCTCTACGCAGGTGCGTTAGGACATTGGAATTACAGAGGGAGTGGGGGCTTCGCCCCCAGCCAGGGGTTCCACCCCTGCACCCCGTCCTAACTACAATGACTACCGCTACAATTCATACTGCTTTTTAGCAACGCCAGAACCACTAACAGCCTCCCTCTCATCCCTCAATTTGAGCCACTGCGGCGGTTGCTTTTTGGACGACATCCTCTGGGAGGGCGACATAGCCAAGTTCGGCAGCAAACTTTTGCCCTTCGGTCAGGCCCCACAAGGACATCTTTCAGGGCTCTGGCTTTTTGCGGATCATCGTAGCGTTTGTAGGCGAGTGTCCAGCTATAGGTCACGATGGGATAGGCGGCAGGATCATCGGGATCGGGAACGGAGCCGCGTAGATCGTCCGAGAGTTGGATGGATGCCAGCCCTTTAGAGACTGATTCTTCTGTCAGGGGAATGTACTGTTCAGCTTTGTTCTGGAGGGTGGCGATCGCTAACTTCAACTGTTTCGCAAAGGCATATTCCACATAGCCAATGGTTCCTGCGGCTTGTTGAATTTGGGCTGCAATACCCGAATTATCTTTAATCCCAACGCCAGCAACCCAGGCAACATTCAATCCAGTGCCGACCTTTTCCTTCCACTCTGGGCTAATCGCACTCAGGTGAGCGGTGAAGGCAGCCGTTGTGCCGCTACCATCTGAGCGATGGATCAGCACAATCTTTTCATCGGGCAGTTTTATACCTGGATTCAGATCAGCAATCTGGGGATCATTCCAGCGGGTAATCTGTCCCAGAAAAATTGCTGGAAGTACCTGGCGCGAGAGTTTGAGCCCACTTTCAACTCCTGGCAGGTTGTAAACCACCGCAATACTTCCAGCCGTAGTGAGTATCAACACCGCTCCTCGGCTGACTTTAGCCAGTTCAGCATCTGTTAAGGTCACCTCGCTGGCTCCAAAGTCCACTGTATTGGTAATGAATTGCTGAATCCCAGCAGCGCTCCCGACTGGTTGATAACTGATCTGGATATTGGGATGCTGGCGGCTATACTCACTAAACCAGCGCAGATAAAGAAAAGATGGGAAGGTGGCACCCGCTCCATAAAGCGAAATAGGAGTCCCATTCACCGTTGGGCCAGGCGAGGATTGGGGAGACTGGGTTTGGGATTGACAGGCTTTGATGCCCAAAGCAACAGCAGCTACAGAAACCAGGAATCCTCGGCGGGAAGTGATAAGTCGGGTAACCACAAGAACCTCGATGAATCAGGGAAAATGAAACAAAGAAAATGAAACAGGGAAAGGGTTAGATGGGAGGACAGGTATGAGGTGGGAGAGTGGTTGAGTTTTGAGTTTTAAGTGCTGAGTGCCAGAGTTTTGAGGAAGGCTACAGGCTACGAAGGCGGACCGGAGGAGTTCTCAGTTTTGAGTTCTGAGGGCTAATACCTGCTCCCTGGCACCTGGCTCCCAATCCCTATTCCCCAGTTCCTGCTTCCTGCCCCCTGCCTTTTTCATCCCTATGCCGTACAGAGGCTACGGCCCAGTTTGTTGATGCAGGATGCTTTCTCCTCGGTTGTCAGTGCATTCCACTCGACGTCTCGGCGCAGGACGATGCCGTTATGTCCAGTTAAAAAGCGGGGCAGTTGTTTGTATTCAATTAATTGGAGGGTTTGAATATCGTAGGTGGTGTAGGTGGTCAGTTCAGGGGAGTCAAATTTGACATCTAAAACAGTGAGGGCTTTGCGGGGAGGGGTTCCGTCTATTAGCGGGCGGGGACCAGCACCCAAAATGCCCATGTGTAGCAGTTGCAATTTGCCCCGGTGGGCAGGGTAGTAGGCGTGATGGTGTCCACTCACGTAGGTGTGGACGTTGTACTTCTCCAGCATGGCCCGCAACTGATCGGCGTTTTCCATCACTTCGGCGGGTTCGTTTCGACCAATCGCCACCGCATAGAGGGGTAGGTGTCCTAGCAAAATTCGCATCTTGGCACTTTGCGCCTTTTTACTCGATAGCGCCTTTTCTACCCAATCCAGCTTCTCTTTGGGAATGTGGTTGGATGAACCATCCCAGGCGAGAAAGAAGATATCCTTAAACTCGAAGGTGAAGTAGAAAGGATACTCCTTCTTATCGATGAACTGTACGCCTGGGTCGTGTGCCGGATCTTTCCAGTACTCTGCTGCAACATTTCGCTCCCGTTCAAATAGGAATTTGCCAGTCACCCCCAAAGCACTAGAGGCATCATGGTTGCCAATTGTGAATCCATAGGGAAGTCCGGCTTTACGAAGGGGAGCGGCCACATGATCATCAAAGGCCTGCCACATGGCCCGCAGCCGTTCATTGGTAAGAGTTGGGTCCTGTCCGGCAACCATATCTCCGCTACAAAGCACCATATCGGGCTTCCAGAAGGGAATCAGGGTAATCCCTTTGTCCACTTCTGGTGGGTAATCGGTAGAACCGTAGACATCGTTCAAGTCGCTAATCACGACAAACCGGACATCGCCCCTGGGTGGATCAAATAGTCCATTGGGGCCAGCAGTGGCTGCGATCGCTGCGGTTTGGGGGGGGAGCGGTGAAGCCTTGGCCTGGGGGACAACCTGTGCCAGGGGAGTGGAGACCTGCTCAGTTGTGGTCAGCGTCTGAGATGGATTGGTAGACTGACAGGCGTGCAGGGTGAGAGACAGGCACAGCCCGATTATGCTTGCGAATAGAAATTGGGAGAGCGATCTCAGGGAACGCATAGATACCGCATCCAAGGTGGAGTTTCCACCGATTACATTACCCTATAAACGCAATATTCGGTCGGTGAAAAAGAAGCAAACGTCGGAGGGTGAGGAAGGGGAACTCATACCAACAACTACCCTCCCCTGAACCTACCCAAGCTCAAAATTAACGGCCCGATAGGACAAGTTGGGATTGTAATAGGGGTCATATTTGAGTTTCTTAAAATAGTTTCCCCACTTGCGGTTCAGGTTTTCCCACTCATGGGGATTCAGTCCCTTGAGACGGCTAGCCGATTCGTAGTGGATCAGTTGGACGTAGGGAGTCACCACATTGCGGTAGCCTGCCTGATGGGCTTTCAGGCACAGATCAACGTCGTTGTAGTTCAGCGGAAACTGCTCATCCATGCCGCCAAGTTGGAAGAAAAGCTCGCGGCGCATCATCAGGCAGGCAGCCGTCACGCCGAGATAGTTGCGGTTGACCACATTGGAACAGAAGTAGCCAGGATGGTCGCCATCCGCTCCATGAAAAGCGTGACTCGCATTCCCATCCAGCACCATCACCCCAGCATGTTGAATCCTGCCATCTGGGAACAAAAGTTTCGCTCCTACCGCAGCAATTTCAGTCTGTTGAGCAAATTCCAGCATGGCTTCTAACCAGTCGGGAGTCAGAACTTCGGTATCATCATTAAGCAAAAGCAAAAAGTCTCCGCGGGCGTTTTGTGCTCCCAGGTTGATGCGCTGGGCAAAGTTGAACGGTTCTGCACAGCGAACAAGGCGAGTGGTAAAAGCTTCAGACTTTGTGGCAGGTTGCAGAAGTGTTTTCAGCGTTGCGTCTGGAATGTCGTAGCCATCCACGATAACGATTTCAAAATTAGGGTAAGTGCTACGTTGAATGCTTTGAATACAATTCTCCAGGACATTGAGAGGGCCTTTGGGAGTATCCATGACCCGACCAGCACTGGGAATGATGATACTGATGAGGGGTTCTCCAACAATATGGCGGCGCACTCGCCAGAAACCTGGACGGGGTGTTTCTTCTACCCATCCGGGGTAGGGGCTGCGTGCCAGCATATCTTCCAAAGCTTTGCGGGCAGCAACATAGGCCCAGGGCTTTGCCTGCTCTCCACCAGCCGTGACGGAGGCAGGAATGATACGCCAGTGGTACAGGATTTTGGGCAGGTGGTAGATGTTTCGAGTTTTTTCCACCACCCGCAGGACCAGGTCGTAATCCTGGGAGCCATCATAGCCAGGGCGAAAGCCACCAATTTCGCGGATCAGGCTGGTACGGTAGACTCCGAGATGGCAGGTGTACATGCAAGCATGAAAGTAGTCAGGAGACCAGTCGGGCTTAAAGAAGGGGTCTTTTCGCCTGCCCTGGGTGTCAATTTTGTCTTCGTCACTGTAGATAAAGTCGGCGTCGGGATGCTGGTTGATTAGCTTTGCAGTTTCAAACAGAGCGTCGATCGCCAGTTCATCGTCATGATCCAACAGGGCAATGTAATCCCCAGTTGCCAGTTCCAGGGCTGAATTGCTGGCCGCGACGATATTGCCGTTTTCGGAACGGAAAACGACTTTGATGCGTGGATTGAGTTTGCTGTAGTGGGTCAGGAGGGGCTTAATGTGAGGGGCGGGTGAGGCATCATCGGCAATGCAGAGTTCCCAATCAGGGTAAATCTGGTTCAAAACAGACTGGATCGCTTTTTCTAGCCACTGCGCCTCCACGTTGTAGACCGGCAGAATGACCGAAAATTTGGGACGCCACTCCCATTGCTCAATCTGCTGTTTAGCTTTCTGAATTTGCGATCGCGTCAGGGTATGATTCACAACCCATTGATCATAGGTCAATCGAACTCTCTGGGTCTCCTGGATGCGGCGGTAAAGAAAACGCAAGGTTCCATAGGTTCCTCGCTCTCGCCAAATTTTGAACAGCTTGCCTGACTTGGTAATCCATTTAGCAGGACTCATTGCTGGCATGACAAAGTATTCAGACGTTAGGTCAAAGTGCAGTATATCGGGTTTAAATCTCTACGATCTGTCCTAACAAGATGTTTTAACCGACATTCCGCACTTTGAACTGGCACAAAAGGATTAATTCCTGCGCTAACACAGTAGTGCAAGATTAAGAGACCTGATTTTGCGAGAAGTTCCAACAAGGGACAGTCGAAGTAAGCACAAATTCGAGTTTTCAGTTCCTGTGCACTTAAGGTTCGCATCGGATCAATAATTGCTCGTTTCCCATGCATCCACTTCGGTTCAATGGCATTGAGCCAAGGACTCTTAACCGGTAAGCGACAAATCAGTCAACGCACTCCCTGACCGGATTGTTTCACCTGGGCATTATGGTCTCGAATCCATCGTCGGACTTGTTTTGAGTTGCGCTAACTGGCATGATCCCAAGTCAAGGGCATCACCCGCTTATCCATCGCACTGACCTGCTCAACCACCCATGCCAAAAACTGACAGGTGATCTCACTGACTGGACGTTGCTCGACAAAGCGCAGGAGCATCTGAGCCTGAGATTGCAAGTACACCCCATAGCAAGCCATCGCTTTCTCAGTTTCAGTTTTGTCTGCCCTTTTTTCGACCAAATGTGGGGGGGCCGTTTCAGTCCAACTATGCATCATCGGCTCCTGCAACCGACTCCACCAGACCTCATCGAGAAATCCTAAAATCCAGTCTGAGTGCTGCTCACTGAGCACGATGAGACGGTTGCGTTGGCGCTTTTTAGCTCATACTGGGGGTCTGGTGAAACAATCCAGGCTTTGGCTCGACTCCACCTGATGTTCATCGCTTGGAGGGCTTCCTCAACCGTAGTGCGACTCACTTGTTTGGTAGTAATGCCCTGTTCCCAATACACTTCGGCTCGCAAATCTAAGGTCCAAGTCGAACAGGGTTTCCCGAAGTCACACTAGTTTTGAGGCAATATCCTCTGCCTTAACTTCCCCTCACACCTTTTGTTGGGATAGTTGAGCAATTACGGCGAATTAATGCGATGTTTAGAATGCCAATTTGAACAACGCTCTAATGCCAGGATTGAGAGCGGCTGGCTGAAGGCAAGCTTAGATGGGGGGCAAACTGTTGGCTATATCTGCCCGTCTTGTGCCCGGGTTTCCATCTCCCAGGTATGAGCAGTGCAATCGCTTTTATCACGAACGCTACAGGGAATGTCCCTGGTGTTTTCAGGGTAAAGGTTTTGGAGGTATCAAACCATGAAAATGAAACCTTGCGACTACTGCAACGGCACCGGGCATGATCCGCAAGAATTGGCACTGAAATGCTACATTTGCGACGGCACCGGGAAAATTCCCGACGAACCCATTTCTCACTGCCAAGCCTGCGGGGAGCCGATTGAATTAGGGCTAGAGTGGTGCCAGCATCACCAACCCGCTGCGGACCTGTGGGAAACCTTGAATCGGGAGAGCCATGATAGTAGCCATGAATGAAGCGAAGGCCACAGTACGGTTCCGTTGATCTGCCACTGTCCCTGCACCAGGCGTTGACGGATCTGGCTCAGCAGCGGGGAAGCGGAAAGCGGTACTGGTCAGATGGGCGATCGCTCAGTTGTCCTCAAAGGATGCGACGGGGAGGAGGCACCCCCTCCAGGGGAAACAAAGCGGTTCACCCTGGACATGGAACCCGGAGAGCATGAGAGGTTTTCCATCCTGGCAATCCGGATGCGGCGGAAGAAGGCGGAGTTGGCAAGGTGGGCGATCGAACGGTTGTTGGGCAGACAAGAGTAGTTAAACGGACTATCAAGAGCAGTGGTGCAGTAGTTAGAACTCAAGGGAACACTAAGTCGGCTAGTTTCCTTTTCCTTTTCGCATAGACCTGAAAAAATCTTTTCCAGTTTTCAGAAGTCGGAAAGTTTTTTGCAGGGTTGCCTCTCTACGATAGTGGCTAAGTTAACTCAAAGCACTCATGTCCCGACGCTTAGAACGACTGCTGCAAATTGATGCATTGATTCGCTCAAATCAGCGCCATACGGCTGATAGCTTGGCTAGGGAACTGGAGATTAGCGAGAGAACGGTTCGGAATGACTTAAACTTTCTCCGCGATCGCTACCATGCTCCCTTGGAATTTACTCGGCAAAAGGGCTATCACTATACCGACTTGGACTGGCGATTACCAACTATCTCTCTGAGCAAAGGAGAACTGTTTGCCCTGACCCTGGGAGCCAGGATGTTGGAAGCCTACGCGGGGTCACCCTATGTATCTGATTTGCGATCGGCAATTGAGCGACTGAGTGAGCGATTACCGGAACAAACCTGGGTAGACCTGCAACAGCTCTCAGAGGAACGCATTGTGTTTCGGGGCGGGGCAGAGATTGACCTGAACCCAGGAGTCTGGCATGCCCTGGAGGAGGCTTGTCAGTCTTTGAAGACGGTGCAAATGACCTACTACACGGCCAGTCGCAATGCGGTGTCTGAACGTAAGCTAGACCCGTATGTGTTGCACATTTACCGGGGTACAAATCCTTATGTCATCGGCTACTGCCATCAGCGTCAGGAGATCCGCTGGTTCCGGGTAGATCGAATTAAACAGTTAGAGATTTTAGATCAAACCTTTGTACCCGACCCCACTTTTGATGCCAGGGACCACCTGGAGATGATTTTTCAGTATGAGGCTGGGGGCATGCCTGTGCCCGTAGCAATCTGGTTTGATGCCCGCACAGCACCCTTTATTCGAGAGCGGCGCTGGCACCCGACCCAGGAAATTCAGGAACATCCAGATGGGTCGCTAACGCTGTGCATGGTGGTGCGCGGGTTGAATGACCTGAAACGATGGGTGTTGGGTTATGGCAAGGGGGCGATCGTGCGGGAGCCGCCAGAGTTGGTGCAATTGGTCAGGGATGAAGTGAGCGGGATGAGTCGGAATTATCAAGAGGATTAGTTTATGGATTTTCTGGAAATTCAATTTGCATTGCAGGGTAAAACATTGCCTGCGGATCATGGCTATGCACTTTACTCTGCCGTGAAAAAGCGGCTTCAAGAACAAGAAAATGAATCACTTCCTGGTGACTTACCTGCCGAGGTTCACCTCTGCACTATTTCGGGTATTCCAGATCGAGCAGGGATGATTTATCTGAATCGAGGCTCTCGCTTTAGGTTGCGATGCCCATCAGACCAAATGCAGCTTTGGTACCGTTTTTTTCAAAATCAGGTTTTGGATATTCGAGGGCATCTGATTCGCTTGGTTCAACCGAGAATCACATTGCCCGAAGCCAGTGATACGTTGGCATCCAGGCTGGTGACGTTTAAGCTAGAAGCCATCGATCATGCGGATGTGCCGCGATATTTCCTAGAGTCATGCCAAAAGGGATTAGAGCAATTAGAAATCAAGGGAAAAGCTTTTATTCCTAGTGATCGCAATGGAGACTTGGCACGACGCACCTTACAGATAAGAAATAAGAAAGTTGTGGGTTATAGCGTGGTCGTCGAAGGGTTGAGTCAAGAGGATTCTCTAAAGCTGCAATGGTATGGATTAGGCGGTCGCCAACATTTTGGCTGTGGTTGGTTTTATCCAGCAAAGGAGGAAGCAAATGCCAGCTAAAAACCAGCCTTTACGCCCCAAACTGCTATTGGCTAAATCCAAGGAAACGCCGTGGAAAGGGGCCTATACCCTGACTGGACATACGGCGGCTGTTGTGGAAGCGGTGACTACGCTACTTGATGAATTGGGCGATGGATTAATCAAGCAGTTTGGGCTATCTCAGGATTTTGCAACCTTGCGGGCTACGGCGCGGCTGGCGGCGTTTCTTCATGACTTGGGTAAGGCCAATGACCATTTTCAAGCGGTGGTTCACGGGTTCAAGAAACCAATGGACAATCCACAACTGATGCGACATGAAGCCCTATCGGTCTTGTTGGCCTGGGAATTGAGAGGTTGGTTATCGACAGGGGAGGGGGATCTGATGGTGGCGATCGCCGCTGCGGGTGGTCATCATCTCAAGTTTGGTGGTACAGCAGGCAAGCAAACCGATGAGGTCGGAGAAATTCGCGACTCGGGTGTGGATGAGTGGACAAGGGGCGATCGCATCCTTCTCTATACCAATCACCAACACTTCCAGGGATTGCTGCGGTATGGACAGAAGGCTTGCGGACTTGCTTTAGACCTCCCCCAAGGCTTACCGACCACTTGGACAATTGCCGATCTCAAACAGCGGCAACGAGCGCTGCTACAGCAATTTGCCAACTGGAATGCCGATCCCGTTTTCACGGCTGTGGTGAAAGCATTGCTTGTAGCAGGGGATACCAGCGGCTCAGCCCTCCCAGCAAACGATGTCAAAATCCGACCGTGGATTCAGACGCAAATTCGGTACACGCTGACGGAATCGGAACTCCAACATGTGGTGAATGAGCGGTTGAATGGCAAACCGTTGCGCCCCTTCCAAGAACAGTTGGGCAATGCCACCTCACGAGTCACGCTGGCCAGGGCCGGCTGTGGCACGGGTAAAACCTTAGGAGCCTATAACTGGGCAAAACGCCATGCCGTAGGGCGCAAGCTGTTTTTCTGCTATCCCACCACAGGTACCAGCACTGAGGGTTTTCTAGACTATGCCCATGAAAAAGTAGACTCCACGTTGCTGCATGGTCGGGCTGCGGTTGATCTGGAGCATTTAGACTTGCACTCCACGGGGGATGATGATGACCTGGAAACCAAGCTAGAATCCTTCAAAGCGTGGAGTACAAAGGTCAACGTCTGTACGGTGGATACCGTGTTGGGGCTGTTGCAATGCAATCGTCGCCCGATGTACTGCTTTCCCGCGATCGCCCAGGCAGCTTTTGTGTTTGATGAAGTCCATTGCTACGACGACAAGCTATTCGGGGCTTTGCTGCGGTTTTTGGAAGTCGTCAAGGCTCCGATACTGCTGATGTCAGCCTCGTTTTTGCCGTGGCAAATACAGGCGATCGAGCAGGCAGTGGGCGAGTCGGTCAACATCATTCAGGGACCGCAAGATTTGGAAACCAAGCCCCGTTATCGGTTTCATTTAGCAGATGCACCAGACTGGGAGCGGGTGAAGTCCGAATTCGACCAAGGCGGCAAAATTTTGTGGGTGTGTAATCAGGTGAATACGGCGATCGCTGTCTTTGAAGCAGCCCAGCAGCGGGGTCTCAACCCGTTGCTTTACCACAGCCGCTACAAGTATGGCGATCGCGTCAGTCATCACCGAGAGGTCGTGGATCGGTTTAAGGGGGATGGAGCAGTGATGGCCGTTGCCACCCAGGTAGCCGAAATGTCGCTGGATTTATCTGCCACGTTGCTGGTATCTCAAATCGCTGACCCAGCCGGACTCATTCAACGGCTAGGACGCTTGAACCGGCGCTATTGCGGTCATGCCCTCGATGCCCTGTTCTATCCCGATGAAAAAGTGGGGTTTCCTTACAGCCAGGATGAATTAGACATGGGAGCAGCAATGCTCCAGAGCTTTAGCGGAGAAGTTTGTCAGGCAGATTTAGCCTTATGGCTGGAGCAAGCAGCGGTGCAAGGCAAGCCGGATCGGGATTCGGTGTGGCTCGATGGCGAATGGCGTACCTACTCAGCCTCACTACGAGAAGCTGGATACACTACAACCGTCCTGCTGGAGCAGGATGTGAAAACGGTAGAGACATTACCTGCCAAGCTGTTGCCTCGCTATACGGTGCCGCTGGTAGTCAGTGGCAAACAAACCAAGGGCTGGAAAAAATGTCGGCGGTATCCGGTAGCTCCGGCAGATGCCTGGGGCTACTCATCAGATATTGGCGCTTATGAACTGAGCAGGAGGTGATTAATCTTGACTGAACTGGTGTTGTCAATCTTTGATCCAAACACGCTGTTGCCTCATCGAGCAGGGATAGCGGGGTTAGCACTGGCGTTGTCTGCGCTTGATCCCGCCTCTGCCCCAATCCAGTGGGAGGTGACAGAAGATGCCGTGAAATTATCGTGGGACGGGAGCGATTTAGAAGCAATTCAGTGGCTTTTGAGTCAAACCTATCGCTCCGAGCAGGGTTATCTGGAAGTACCGGCACTCAAGCTAGATGAGCAAGGCCGATACATCTTTACGGAAGGCGTAATGTCCACGTTTTTGCAACACAATCAGCAGCGCACCCGTGAGAAGCAAGCGGTTCCTCTCACCTTTCTGATTGAGGATGATCAACCCGAAATTCGGATTGATTACCGGTCGGTTGTGGATTGTTACTACACGCGGGATTTTAAGGAGGCATTCACTAGTAAAGGGGCATTCAAGACTGAAATTCCGCTTAAGGGTCATCATTTGCCAGGGTTGGTGGAATGCTTTGTGAATGGAGCGTATGTCGAGTCGCCCACTGGTTTCCTAGCACTCCTATTTCTGCCACTGGCTTGCGGTTATTACCAGCTACCGGGCTTCCGTTCTGCACTGGTGATTCCTGAAGTTCGCAATCTCAAAGAGTGGGTAAACCTGCGCCGAAGGATGCCAGGGCGCACCTATCGCAGCTTCCGAGCGAGCAGTGCGGGAGAGTCTGCCCTCAGCTTCTTATTGCGCGAAAAGCTGGTGGAAGATGCTCAGCAATTTCGCGTGGACTATTGCGAAGTCTATCAACTTGGCAAGCAACCTTGGGATGGCAACCAGTCTTACCTTAAGCAAGCGGTGCATCGAGTGCAGGTCAGCGACCAAGTATTGGAACTGTATGAAATTGCCTCTCGGCTATTGCCACCCAGAGTCAAACTCAAGCAAGACGGTGAAGGAACGTGGCTGGCAGAATCCAAGGTGCTGGCTTGGATCAGCGATAACCTGATCGCCAACAAAGTTTGGTACAGCGGATTTTTTGAATT
>JAIMBL010000004.1 GCA_023511615.1 Leptolyngbyaceae cyanobacterium HOT.MB2.61 | reverse complement strand
AGCGGGCAGGATTAACAACTCGTTCTTGGGCGTGGCACAATATCGCAACCTACCCCACATTATCCTGATGCACTACCAAAACTTCTTCCAGTTTGGCAAGGATGCTCAGGAGGTGGAAGCATTGAGAGCACAGGGTTACAGCCCCTACGAGCTATATAACAGCAATCCGGAACTGAAAGGTGCGATCGACCTGTTAACGTCTGGTGTCCTATCCAATGGCGACACAGAATTGTTCAGACCACTAGTGAACCTGTTATTGTCCAATGACTATTACCTGTTGCTGGCAGATTACGCCTCCTACATCTCCTGTCAGGAACGAGTGAGCCAGGCTTACCGTAATCCAGACAACTGGGTGCGGATGTCGATTCTGAGTGCGTCCCGAATAGGCAAATTTTCCAGCGATCGCGCTGTTCGTGAATACAGCCAGACCATCTGGCACGTCAAACCTGTGACTGAGTTACAGGAATATGCTCAGGCATAGGCAAAAACTGCAAATGTAGTTGATTCAACAAATGGTAATTCACCCAACAAACAAGAGAGGTGCAAAATGGAAGGCTGTGTTGTAACTGATTTAAGAGTTCATAGCAAACATAACTGCTATGCATTGCCGCTGGAAGTGATGAAGAAAATTGAGAATGAAATTTCCGTTTCTACAAAGCTGGAACCGGGAATCAATATCATCAAAATTCGGAGCGGATCGTTTGACTATGTTGAGGGCGATCGCTAGATTGGTGAACCACTGGTGTTGCTCTGGATCTATGGAGGCAAATTCATCAACAAGAAGACAGGCGTTGAGGTAGGTGCAACCTGGTCATCTCTAAATGGTTACGACGATACTCTCACCCTTGAGGTTTTGGAACCTGCAACCCTTAGTGCATTCTTTTTCGACACCCATATTGACGACAACGAGGGAGAAGTTCACCTCTCTGTTGTTCGGATCTAACTGCACTTACCAGGAGCAAGCATTCTGAATCACCCCCATAAAGGCACAGACCATTTTAGAATGCCTGCTCCCCCAGCATCCTTTTTAGAAAGTTTGTGCCCCTTGTTTGTCAACGGTTGAGCATCACAAGGAACAGGATCTCATGTTGCCACCATCCCAGAAACTCGTTCAGCTTTCAGCCCTGTTGTTAGCAGTCGGTGTCGGTTCCAGGCTATTCTTAGAAACTCTTGCAGTTAATCCAGTTCAGGCGCAATCTACCACTTCCAATGCCACGTTTCCCATACCGACTTCACTGCCTGGCGGTACAGTCGTAGAAGTAGATGGCTCCAGCAGTATGGCTGTCATTAATGAGTCATTGAAAAAGCAGTTTACTCAAAAGTTTCCTGGAACAACAATTGACTTCGCAGAAAATGGTAGCGATGAGGCAGTGAAAGCCTTGCTGGATGGGAAAGTAAACCTGGCAGCCGTGGGACGACCGCTGACTGCGCAAGAAAAAGCAAAAGGGCTGATTCTGGTACCTGTTAGTCGGGAGAAAATTGCCATTATTGTGGGTGCTGATAACCCTTTTAAGGGCAATGTAACCTTTGAGCAATTTGCCAGGATGTTTCGGGGTGAAATTACCGATTGGTCACAGGTGGGCGGCCAACCTGGAAAAATTCGTTTCATTGATCGCCCGGAAACCAGCGATACTCGTCGCTCCCTCAGCACCTATAAGGTATTTCAGGTAGCTCCCTTTGAAAACGGTGCAACCGCAACCCGCGTAGCCCAGGACAACACTGCTTCGGTTGTCAAGGAACTGGGAACCGATGGAATTGGCTATGCGATCGCAGATCAGGTCAAGAACCAGCCAGAGGTAAGGGTTTTAGAAATGCATGGCACCTTACCCGATGATCCTCGTTACCCTTACTCTCAACCCCGTGGATACGTCTATAAGCAGGGCATCAAAGATCCTGCTATTCTGGCATTTTTGGGCTTTGTCACATCCAAACCTGGACAGGAAATTGTTCAGCAAGCAAAGCAACAGCAGGAGGTGAAACAACAGGAAGCGATCGCCACCAGTCCCGCAGCGGTCGAATCTCCCAGTCCTGCTGCAACGACCGAGACAGCCCTTGCCCCCGCAACGACAGCAACGGTTGCCACTGAAACCAACCAGGGGTTTCCCTGGTGGCTCTGGTTACTGGGTATTCCCCTTCTGGGCGGATTGTCCTGGTGGTTGCTGAAGGGACGTGGAGGAGAGGTCGCTCCAGCGGCGACAGCCGTTCGCCCGGTAGCCACTCCTGCTCCTGTTCCCCCACCTGTCCCAGTTGCCAAACCCTACCAGAACCGCATTGTCCTGACACCCCGCAATTGCAGAGACGCTTATGCCTACTGGGAAGTCTCGGAGCAGCGCAAAGCAGAACTACGGCGGCAGGGTGGATGTGATCTGGCACTACGCCTCTATGATGTGACCGGAATTGACCCGGATCTCCAACGACCACATAGCGTTAAAGAGTTTAAGTGTCAGGAAACAGAAACTGATCGCCATCTCCCAATTGAGCGGGATGATCGTGATTATCTGATTGACTTGGGCTACGTTACAGATGATGGTCGCTGGTTGAGGCTTGCCCGTTCAGCCCCGGTGCACGTACCTGCCTGCCTCCCGATAGCTGAACCTTCAAATATTGGTGGAGTAGCAGCCCTGGCAGGTGGAGCCGCAGCCATTGGAACTGGAATGGTTGCGCGATCGCACCCCTCTGATCAACCTCGTGAACGAATTGAAGCAGGTAGTCGGATTATTTTAACTCCATGCAATAGCAGGGATGCCTATGCCTACTGGGAAGCTAATGAAGCCGATAAGGAGGTTCTTAGACGCCAAGGTGGCAAAAAAATGATGTTGCGTCTCTATGACGTTACTGACATCAACATGGATGACCAGTATCCCCACAGTGTTCAGCAGTTTGACGTGCGTGAAGCGGATCAGGATAAACATCTGCCTGTTCCAGTGAGCGATCGCGACTACATCGCTGAGGTTGGATACGTCACGGAAGAAGGACGCTGGCTAAAACTAGCCCGTTCGAACCATGTTCGTGTTCCAGCAGAGGTTGCCCTGAGTGGACTCAGTGCCATTGCAGGGGGTACGGCATTGGTTGGAACAGGAATCGCAGCCCAATCTGCTATGGCAGATAACCCCTCGCCGCAAGAGATTATCAGCAGCACCTCAGTTGTTCAAGCGTCTTCCACCACTCACGGAAAGTGTGCAATTCAGGAATTAACTGTTCACAGCCGCAAGAATTGCTACTTGCTGAATACTGACCAGATGTGGCAATTGGAAAACGATACCTCTGCGTCCAAGACCCTTGACCCCGGTAACTACATTGTGCGCCTGAAAAGTGGAACATTCAGCTATCACCCAGAAATAGACCTAAAAGGAGAGCCCCTGGTCTTGTTATGGATTCATGGCGGAAAGTTTATCAATCAAAAAACAAATGTTCCCGTGAATGCTACCTGGTCAACCTTGAATGGGTACGACGAGACCCTTTGTCTAGAAGTGCTGGAACCAGCAATGTTGCATGCTTTCTTCTTTGATACCTACATTGGGGATAACACTGGTGAAGTGATTGTTTCTGTGATTCAACACTCATCGATTTAGAATCCCAAATTGGGATCACAAATTAAATAAGATCCGGAGATTGGGACGGGGTAATAGACCTGACCTCTAGCCCCCAGTCCCCGTCCTTAAAACTTGGCCTCTTCTTGTTCCCTTCTATTCTGCAACAAACTCCAGAGCCACGCCGTTTATGCAGTAGCGTTTCCCAGTGGGTCTGGGGCCATCATCAAATACATGACCCAAATGCCCACCACAGCGGCGGCAATGGACTTCGACACGGGTCATGAAGAATGAGCGATCGATGGATGTTTCTACTGCCCCTTCCAGTGGCGCATAAAAGCTGGGCCATCCTGTGCCACTGTTAAACTTGGTTTCCGAGGGAAACAGGGGAAGCCCGCATCCTGCGCATCGATACGTGCCTTTGGCGTAGGTTTTATCGAGGGGGCTGGTGCCAGCGCGTTCCGTACCATGTTTTCGCAGAACGTAGAACTGCTCTGGGGTGAGGATTTTACGCCACTCTTCCTCAGTTTTGGTGACTTCAAATTCGTTACTTGCCGTTGCCATTGATTCAGACCTCCAGGGAAAGTAGCGTGATAACCAGACTGCGCCAATAATGACTGTGCCTGTATACAAGAACCGTCGCTTTTTCATATTTGTTCTTCTTAACTCTATTCTGAAGGCTCTCCTGAGAGTTTGGTGATAAGTATCAATAACAAATTGATTTGTTCAGGATGTTCTTCCAAATCTGGCATAGAAACGAATGAGCCATCCGATCACATACAGAAAGTAAACAGCCAGAATCATCCAAAAAGAACGACCCGGAAGATAGCGGGTGGCATTCAGATTGGCGTTGATAGCAAGCTGCATAACAGAAATGGCCATCAGCAATGTTGCAACTCCAAACCAGCCCATTTGTTGCTGAAAGAATCTCAGTGTTGATTCTCTCCTCCCTTCGGCAAGCCAGTAGTGTTTATTAGGTAAATTGATCAGCGATGTAGAAGTGTGCTGAGTAAGCAATGGCAGTCCCCAGAATATGGCAAGAATCAGAGCAATCATTGCCAGATAGAGCAGGAAAAAAGTATTTTTAGAAGACCAATCATTTACCCGCCCAACCCCATCGAAATGAGAGGCAACAATGTTGGGGAGTTGGGGGTAATAATAAGCGGTTTGTAGAACTGCCACAATCGCTAGGGCTAGCATGGCACAATAAGATCGCCCCATCCTGATACCTCTGCTTACAACTGGATCCTGCTTACAACTGGATCATGGTTAGATAGTCCTATTATGCATTCCTGTTGCTGCCAGTGACGAATCATACACCGCTTGGATAGGTAGACCTAACAAGGTAATGATGAGCGGCACCAGCCGCCATCATTAACGACTCAAAAATCATTACGATTTGGGCACTACCAATTAACGATGGTTTTGGGGGGTGGAGGGGGTGAAACCCTTTGCCTGGGGGCAATGCCCCACTTCCCCTTCTTACCATCAACTCCTTCCCAAACAGCCTCCAGGTGTAGACTATCACTATCAATCAGTTTTCTAGATAGGCTTTTATCAGAGAAAATTGGAGTGATGGCAGCAGAAGACAAATTTCATTGGGGATTTTAGCTGTGCAAAATACTCGTCTTAACACCTTGTTTGGTGCTACGACTGACCGGCTAGGAAGCTGGTTACGAAACCCCTGGCGAAGACTGTCTGTAATCATTATTAGTGTCTTGCTGGGTAACTTTTTGGGGATTGCGATCGCCGCCATCTCAGGCCAGCGAGGTTCACAGGATGTTGTGATTGCGGTGATTCTGGTTGCCACGGTTGAATTCATTGACCTGATCACATACCGAAGTAGGCCTGAAAGGACGCGATCGCTCTTGATTGAGATCGCAAATGGACTAAAAATCGGACTAACCTATGCACTGTTTCTGGAAGCCTTTAAGCTTGGCTCATAACCAAACTGTTCGAGGAACGAGACTGTCAAATTTTTGTGATAATTTCTGAGTCGGGAGGCAGGGATACTATTTCCAGGGCAACCCCTTAAAGAACAAATTGCAGCAGAAAATCGTTATAACGGTTCTCCCAGCTTGCCGGTGAAAGAGTAGCGTACGCTACTCTTTTATCTCAAACAAAATTCCTGGAATATTGATTTTGTTTTGGTGATAAGCGTCGCCTATCACCAAACTCTTAGGAGAGCCGTTATAACTTCTACAGGTACTAGCAATTCCTGAATTGGGATTCTTTGTGTTTATCCTATATATTCCTATCTTCTACTCCCTATCTTGATGGCTTCTACTCATCTTCTATCGGCTCAACCAACGTTCACAACTGTCCGTGCAAAGTTAGAGGATTTGCGCTCGCTCCTCGCCGCCCACCAGATTGATGCTTACCTGATTCCCTCCACTGACGAGCATTTGAATGAATATCTGCCAGAAGCGAGACAACGCCGCCCCTGGATCAGTGGTTTTAGTGGTTCCGCTGGCGACTTGCTGGTGGGGCGTCAGCAGGCATGGCTGTATGTCGATTCCCGCTATTACGAGCAGGCAGAGTTAGAGGTCGATCCCACCCTGATTCAAATTTCAAAGGTGGGATTGGAGGGGCACAAAACTCTGGAGGAAACACTGGAAGAGTTGGGGCAACAGGCCAACCAGCAGGGAAAAGAATTTCGGCTGGGGTTTGATCCCTTCACACTGTCAGTGAAACAGTACCGCGATTTTCAGAAGCGAATTGAACCCTGTGGCGTGGCTCTGGTGCCCCTGCTGGAAAATTTGGTAGATAAGGTGCGATCGCTCCCCATTTGGGCCGAGATTGAGCCGCTCCCAGCGCTTGCCACCTCCAAGCTGTTCTACCTGCCCGATACTCTAACGGGGGAATCCATCCAGCAAAAGCTGAAGCGAGTCCGGGAAGAGATGGAGAAGAAAAATGTCCAGATTTTGCCCGTCACCAAACTGGATCAAATTGCCTGGCTATTTAACCTGCGGGGTTGGGATGTGCCCTACAACCCTGTGTTTATCGCCTACGCCATCCTTACCCTCGACAAAGCATGGCTATTCACCAACCTGGAACGCATTCAACCTTCCATCCGAAACCAGCTTCAAGCCTATGTGACGTTGCGCCCCTACGAGGAATACGGGGCGACGTTGCGATCGCTCCTCTCTCAAACAACTCCCTGCCGCGTATTGCTCGACCCCAAACGCAGCACAATGGGTACCTGCATCCTCCTCAAAGACCACCCCAGCCGTTGCAAGATTCTGGAAACCAGTAACCCAATTGAGGGCATGAAAGCCCGCAAGAATGCAGTCGAGTTAGCCCAGATGCAGCAGGCAAACCTGAAAGCTAGCCGTGCTAAAACTCGCACTCTGAAGTGGCTATCGGAGCAGGTAGAGCGAGGAAATGCAATCACAGAAGCGGATGTAGCAGCCACAGTGGAACACTTCTATGCTGCAGAAGAGGGTTTTCAGGGTTTGAGCTTTAATACCATCGCGGGTGCAGGTGCCAACAGCTCAATCGTTCATTACGGGACTCCCAATCCAGAGCGAGTACTGAACCCCGGAGAGTTCTTGCTGCTAGACTCTGGCGCTCAATATACCTCCGGCACAACAGACGACACCCGTACCGTAATCATTGGCGATCCCACACCAGCCCAAATCGAACGCTACACAGAAGTTTTGAAAGCTCATATCAACTGCGCTATGCAGCGCTTTCCAAAAGGTACCACAGGGGCACAGTTGGATGGAATTGCGCGATCGACCCTGTGGCATGCTGAACTGGATTACGGACACGGTACAGGGCACGGCGTTGGCGCATTTCTCAACGTCCACGAAGGACCGAATGGCATTAGCAAGCGGGTAAGCGAGCCACTAGAACCCGGCATGATCACCAGCATTGAGCCCGGCTACTACGAACCTGGTTGGGGCGGTATCCGGATCGAAAATCTCTATATGGTTAAAGACCTGACCCCACCTCAAGAAGAAGGAGCTGAGCCACCCAAAGTCTGGTACGGGTTTGAATCCTTGACCTACATCCCTTTCGACAAGCAACTGATTAATTTGCAACAGCTCAATGAATCTCAACGCCAATGGTTAGAAACCTACCATCGAACCGTTGTAGAAAAACTATCCCCCCTGCTAAATGAGGAAGAAGTGGGCTGGCTAAAAGACAGATGCCGTTTTGAGAAGCCTTGAAGTCGCTTCTCAAACTTTTCTTACGTTGCGGCATTGCTCTTCTGGAGATGTATGTCGCCAATTCTACCCGCGACGATCAGGAAAATCTTTAGCAGCTTACCCATGACTGATAGCTGTCGCCAGGTTGCTTAGGACACTGGGTTTAAGGGGGGGGAGCTCGCCCCCAACCAGGGGTTCCGCCCCTGCACCCCGTCCTAAGCCTGGTAGCTATAGCTATAAAACGAATCTTAAGAAAAAATAAAAATCTCAGCAAAAAAACTGAAAAATTGTTACTTTCCTTAACAAGAGAGGTTATAACTGTTAGCATAACAATTATTTTTTATTGGACCCCCATGTCCCAGCAGAGCGCTCCTACACAAATTCGCTCAGATTCTTTGCAACAGCTACAGGCAGAGAACGTCGAGCTTAAGAAATATTTATCCGCTCAAAGGTCCGTGATTGAATCCCTGGAGCGGAGAGTAGGGCGATCGCTCGAAACATTTGTCAAACAACTTAATTGTCTGACAGAATCATCCCAGGATTCACCTGCCTGGCAACTGCACCTGGATTCCATGCAGCAGGAAGTCAGCAGTCTTTGTGACCTGATTGCCGATGCCATGCTGCTGCAAAAGTTGGAAGCAGGCAAAGTTCCTGTTTGCCTTGAGTCCCTCGACCTCTACCCGCTATTGGAAGCGGTTAGCCGTCATCTGTTGAATACCAAGGCGGGGAGCGCTGTTCGCCTGATTTGCGAGATTGATCCCCGCCTGCCTGATGTTCTGGCAGACCGGGAACTGACTGAAGCGGTTTTAACTGATTTGCTGGGGAGGAGCATGAAGTATTCCAATCCGGGCTCTCCTGTTGTTTTGGCAGCAAAATCCGTTGCAGATAAAGTTCTTTTAAAAGTGACGGCTCAGCGGTTCGCGCCAGCAGGCGATCGCGACTTTGCTACAGAAGTTGTTCTCTGCTGCCGCCGAATTGAAGTACAGAACGGTCAGGTAACCTGTCAGCATCACTCCAACGGCCTGCAAACAGTGGCCATCACCCTTCCAGTTGCTCCTGCTACAGCCTGAAAGTGGCGATAATCCAGCGACTGCCATTCACTACATAGAAACCACCCACGAGTAACAGTACCAGACTGGCAAGACGAACAATGGTTTCTGAATGCTTCAGTAAGCCACGAGTTTGTTTTGCCAGCCCCGTAAACAAACTGGCCAGAAAAATAATTGCAGTATAACCCAGAGCGTAACTAACCATTGTGAGTACGCCTAAACCTTGAGAACCCGTTGCTGCCCCCGCTGCCAGCACTGCAAACATAACCGGGCTGGTGCAGGGCGAGCTTACCAGTGCAAACGTGAGCCCAACGCCATAGGGACCCGCAAGCAAGGCGCGGATTTTACCAACTAACAAAGCAGGAGTCTTTCGATGCTTCTCCTCTAATGGCCCCGCAACCTGCACAAAACGCTGCGGTGGCAGAGGTAAGCAAATAATTCCAGCCAGACTCAACCCCATGACCAGAATGATCATCCCGACCAGGACATGGAAGTAGCCACGAAACCGAATCAGGACGATCGCCGCCAGGGAAGAAAATAAACCAAACAGACTCAGGACCGTAACAACTCCCAAAACAAAAGCCCCCGCCTTAGAAAAGGCATCCCGCCGAGAAGTAATTTCACGGGTGCCGATGTAACTGAGGTTGACAGGCAACAGAGACAAAATGCAAGGCGAAATACTGGCAACCAATCCTCCAGTAAAGGACAGCAGCAGCAGCAGCGGTAAGTTTGCTATTGGATTTTGCTGTTGAAACCACTGCCGATACTGACTGCCCAGATCCGCCACAAACCGATCAAAGACGCGTAGAGTTCCCGCCCGATTGAGGGATTCAATCCCCAACACCGTAAGCGCGACTGCAATACCAAGTAGCACGAGCAGGAGAATCTTTGTCAGCCAGGAAACCTGTTTCAGGCTTTTAGTGTTCTTTATCATTTGAATACTTTTGTTGGCGATGGCAGAGGGGGGGGCAAAGGTGGTAGGGGGAAGAGCAGTAAGCAGGAGGAAACAATCGCCTGTCGTCCATTGCCTCTAGTCCATCGCCTGAGTCCCTTCTACCCCCCAAAGTTATGAGAACCCTGATAACCTGAAAGATTAGCAAGCTCCCGTAAAGGATAACCGCCCGGCGGGTAAAGGCGACCATTGATTTCCCAGGTTGGGTAGGCGGCAATGTTTGCCTGGTTGCACAGGTCAGGCTGAGGATTGGAACCACCAGGATCGCATTCTACATAGGTGATCTGGCTGAAGGCTGCTTCACCAAACTGTTCGCGTTGCCAGTTGCAAACAGAACACCAGTAGGTGCCATACATCCTGGCTCCAGCTTTTCTCAGGTGCATTGCCAGAGCCATTTGAGGGCTGCTGGCAACAGGCTCAGAGGCACTACTGGGAGAGGGATTGGAAGCAATTGATACGGCGGGTAGGGGAGTTTTGAGGTCTTCGATGCGGGATTGAGCAAGGCGAGCATTGGCTTGATCACCCCGTTGCGAGAAGAGTTGGGCCGCTTTGCTAAAGTCGGCGATCGCCTGCTCCCGGCGACCGATTGTCGCGTACTCATCGGCCCGGTTGAGATAGGCTGCGGCAAAGCCAGGATCTAGCTTAATGGCCTGGTTGTAATTCTGAATGGCTGCCTGGCGTTTTCTTAAGCCAGAGTAAGCAATCCCACGCCCCAGGTAAGCTTCTGCCAGACGTGCATCAGTCTGAATTGCCTGATTAAAGGTACTCAAGGCCCCATTCAGGTCTCCCTTGGAGAGTTTTTCAACGGCCTGGTTATTGAGAGCTACCGCTTTGGGGTTCCCCCTTCTGGAGTTTTTTACTGGAGAAGCTGGTACCGCTTCTGGAGATGGACTGGGCACAGATGAAGGGGATGCCTGAGATTGGGTGCTTCTGGAATCTACCGACTGAGACTTTTGAGTAGACGCAGAACAACCTACCACCATTGCCAGAAGGGCGATCGCTAAAATCCGACGCCCCCTTGATTGAGAACAGATTACGGAAACAATAGACTCGATGGCATTAACGGCCCATTTCCCACATCTTTTCATAGGCGTTCTCCATTTGCTGGGTAAATGCCTTGGCATTCCATAGGGGAGCTGTTGCACGAGATTTCCATAGCTTCCAGGCAATTTGTTGACGCAATTGAGGGTCTTTCCCAAGGCCCACGCCCCATTCCACGTATTCCTCATCTGTCCAGGCGATCCCTTCTGAAATCCCTGCGTTAACCATCATGGTGTAGCTGTTACGGCTGGAAAAATGTTCCCCCACTCGCGTCACCATCGGAATTCCCATCCATAAGGTTTCTAGTGTTGTGGTTGCTCCATTGTAGGGGTAGGTGTCCAGCACCACATCGGCAATTCCCAGATTGGCCCGGTGGGTTTGCTCTTCTGCTACATCGGGCAAAAATCTTAATCGAGAGGAATCCACTCCTATTTCTGCGGCCATTTGCAAAAAGTACTGCTGAATGGATCCTTCATCGTTAATTCCCTTAATCAGGAAATAGCTGTTGGGTACGGCTTTGATGATTTGTAACTGCGATCGCACCGTATTGGGATGGCGCTTGTACGCACTTTGCCCACTCCAGTAAATCACCGCATCGCCTGGGATGTCCAAATCTTCGCGGCGCAGCGTTGGCACTCCAACCTCGAACCCATCAACCGCAATGTAGGTCTGGGGTAAGCGCCAGATTTTCTCGGCATAGTGATTCTCTGCGTAGTCTGGCAACACGTAGGGATCAGCGATGTAATAGTCAATCGCTGGAATTCCAGAAGCATCCCAACCCAGCCAGGTCACCTGCACGGGCGCAGGTTTTAGCATCATCACCTCACAGATGATGTCTGCCGTAATGCTATCCAGGTCAACCAGGATGTCAATTTCATCTTCAAAAATTCGGTTGGCAATTTCCTGGCTATCCCGTCCCAGAATCCGGGGGTGGTGCACCCGCTCCATAAACCAGCGCTGCAAGCTATCTGTCACAAGCTCCTGAGAATTCCAGAAGTAGCCGTAGAGATGAAACCGCTCCCGGTTGTGGTAATTGAACAACCAGCGGCTGAGCCAGCCAACGGAATGCCGCCTCATACAGTGGGAAACGTAGCCAATCCGGAGGGGGTGCGTCCCATCCCGCCGGGTAGAGCGAGTGGCAAAACCCTGCTGAAACCGATCAACCAGTTCTCTGGAATAGGTTTGCACACTGGATTGACACACTTGCATCAGACGGTTCTGGTTTAACCGATTTTTTACCAGGGAATCGCGAATGTAAGGCTGGCAGAAGGTGGAAGTCGTCAATTGAAAGACCGTCGCTTGGTCGAGCGGCTCTACCTGAGTATTGACCAACTCTTCAATCAGGACATCCTGATGTTCAAAAATCGGAAAAATACTATCCCAGTACCCTCCGGCTCGCAGCAGCGATCGCAGCATCAAAAACGCCCCAAACACCTGGTCAGGCAATGCGCGGGCGATCGTGCAATACTGCCGCGCGGCCTCAATTCCCTCCGTGTGATGATTGGCATTCTGGTAGAAGTGGGACAGGTGACCCAGAATCGACAAATTATTGGGTAGCGCCTCCAGGCATCGTTTTGCGTAATCAACCGCCACCAGTGGTTGCCCCATGTTATTGCCAATTTCGATCGCCCGGTGCATCAGCACCAGCACAAACTCCAGAACTTGGGAACGGTGCTTCAGACAGGCGGCTGCAAAATCTAGGGTAATCGGTTCCAGGGGAGCAATGGCAAGAAGGCGCTTTAAGCTTTGTAAAAGCAGATCAGAATCTACCGTATCTCTGGTAGCCCCATGCAGCAGGGGAATCACCCCCAGGTTAGCTAGATTTTCGGCGGAAAAGGTACCTGACTCAATCGAAAGTTGCATCAGATGGAGCAGGTTGGTCAAATTCTCTGGAGCAATTTCCCGGATGTGCTGGCGAATGGCCCAGGCCGTTGGATAGTCATGGCTTTCTTCCCGCTGTTCAGCCTCAGCCTCTAAAACGGAAACCAATTCAGCCGTCCACTGCTGCACCTGGCTGCTGTTTCCTTCCACCATTGCCAGCATCCACACCGTTTGGGCCTCAGCCTCCTGCTCCTGCAAAAGCAACGCTAACCCCAGATGCCAGCAGTGCATTTTGGTTTCAGGTTCCGCTTCAATTAGCCGCTGGTAAAGGTCTGCTGCCTGGGCATAATTTCCTGCCAGCAAACATTGTTCTGCCTGCTGTCGCCAGCCAACCACTTCAACAGGAGATACCTCAATCATCATCGCTATGGTATAAGTTCATGTGAATTCTAAGTAAGAATTCCCGTATTTGCCAAAAATACTTAAGTAGCTGGGTGCAATTAAATGGATGTTGCTGAATAGCAGGATAAATTGGAACGAAGTTTCAATTCATCCAACTCTAAATTCATCCCTTGAATCAGCAACGCCATTCAATTAAAGATGGTTTTGGAGGCGGAGGGGGCGAAGCCCCCTGACTAGGGGAACACCCCTACTCCCCTTTCTTCCTTACCTATGGCAAGAGTCACCCGCAAAACAGTGAGAGTGGATAGAAACTCTACCCACTCTCGCCAGGTTCTAGACCAAAATCACTGCAAAGGAGGTGATAATGCCCTCTTTAGTTGAGCAGAGGCTCGAAGTTGTTATCGCAGGAAGGACCACCCGATGCGTTAGCCGCACCAAATTTAACACCACCTGCATTGCCAGCGGTAGGCTTGGGACTCTGACACAGAATCGCCAGAGTGGTTGCTTCGTTCTGAGCGGTGAGGGCGACCTGTACACCACCCGTGTGTGCCCGCAGGGTGTTGGTATTCTTGGGATAGGACAGGTTCGTAGCAGCGGTGTTGGTTTGACCGGTGATAGCGTAGGTATAGTTCACGCTGTCAGTGTTGATACCCAGACCCAGGAGAGAAATTGAGCTGGCAAAGGTATTTTTCTCCAGGAAGTAAGCTTGCTGGGTGCGGTTCATAGAACCAACATACTGCTTGGACTCAGATTCCTTAGCCTTGTTCGCCTGGTTCAGGAAGGAGGGCAGCGCGATTGCAGCCAGAATACCAATGATGATAATAACGACGAGCAGTTCAATCAGAGTGAAGCCTTCTTCTGGCTTTTTCTTTTGAGCCAGGTGCTGGATGAACTTAGCCTTGAATTCAGATTTCATGAGAGGTTTCTCCTTTAAGATGCGGGGTATTTGGTTCTAACTCCTGGATGTAACGTACCCCGCCCGCTATGGTTTCATATCACCCCTGGGAAATTTTTTTGGATCCGAATGAAGAGGATGTGGCTCGATTCGTGGGAATTATGGATTTGAGCAATTTCCTGGAACTATGAACTTTCAACGATTGATCAACCGTTTGCCCGACCTGTACCAAAATTCGGGAGTGTCTGCGGCTTATCCTGCATCCGCTCAGTTTGAGCTATCGTTAGCCCAATCTGGATTAGTCCAATCTGGGACTGTGCCAAACGCTGCCATCATGCCACTGCTCAATGAAGCAGTCGGCTGCATGGCCGCAGGAGAAGTTTACTGTGAAATTGGCTGCCTGGAGGGTGTTAGCGTCATTGCGGCTTTGCGGGGGCATGGCGATCGCATGGCCTACGCGGTTGAGAGCCCAGCCCGGCTAGACCCCCAGGGAGCAATGGTTGATCGCCTGCTAGAGAATTTGACCACTTTTCATTTGGAAGAGCAGGTGCTTTTTTGCGCTCAGGACACTGAAGATTTTTTTGCCGATTTGAGTGCCACAGGTTTAGACGACCGAATTGGTGTTTATTTTTACAACGGCGCATCCGATTATCGCTCCCAGTTCCTGGCTCTGATGCTGGCAAAACCATTTCTGGCGGAACAAGCACTGATCGTTCTGGCCCAGGCAGAGTTGGGAATGGTGCGGCAGGCTGCCTGGGATTTTTTGACCGCCTATCCCCAGGCGCAGTTGTTGCTGGATTTGACCAAACAGGGAGGATATCCTGCCTCTGGCAGCGGTCTGTTACTCTTGGGTTGGGATAGGGAGGTTTCTTCTGGTGCGATCGCCTCTGATGCCCAGCGGCGGGAGTTGAATGCGATTCACGCAATTTCCTCCTTAGAGCAGCACCAGCAATTTACAAAGCTGGAAAGTCTGCGCAACGAAGCCGCCCAGCGAGTGGTTGAAGGACAATTGGACGCGGCAGAGGAAGCGTATCAAAAAATACTGCTCTACGACAGGAGCAATGGGGAAGTCTGGCAAAATCTGGGGATGGTCCACTATCTGCTTGGTCAGAATGAGCTGGCTCTCGATGCATTGCGGACTGCACTTAACCTGAATCCTCACAATCCAGTGGCCTGCCAGATTTTGGGCCTGGCTTTGGAGCGTATAGGACAGCTTGAAGAAGCGACAGAGGCCTATCAGCAGGCGATCGCACTGAGCCCGAATTACGCGAATGCCCTCAACAGTCTGGGAGAATTGCGGTTACACCAGGGAACCTTGGATGAAGCTGAAAAACTGTTTCGACAGGCGATCGCAGCGGCACCAGACTGGAGTACCAGCTATGTAAACCTGGGCGATGTGCTGATGAAGCGGGAGCAACGGCAGGCTGCTATTGCGGAATATCACAAGGCCATCAACCTGGACAGGCAGAACCCGAATATTTGGCAACGACTAGCTGACGCTTACCGAATAGAAGGCGATTTCAAACGAGAAAAGTTCTGTACGATTTACTCGCTTTACTTTCAGAACGATCATGAGGAAGCGATTGAACAATTTCAAGCTCACTTTTCGATTGAGCAGTTGGAAACCGTTAGTGAGTGTTTGGTGTTGTATGACAGCTACTTCCAGTGCGGACTGACAGAGCAGGTGATTCAATGTGCCCAAAGGGCTGCCCAGTTACGCTCGGAAGACGCTTTCTTGCAAATTTTGCCCGACCTTGTTCTGCCAATACTTTACCAGTCAACCGAAGAGATAGCTTTTTACCGCCAGCGTTACCTGGAGGGCTGTAACCGCCTGAGTCGGCAGGTAGAAGAAGCTCGCAGTCAGGGCAAGTCAATTAATTTTCAGGCGCTGGAGAACTTCACAAATTTCTATATTTCCTACCAGGGGTTTAATGATCGCTCGATCCAAAGGATTTATGGCCATCTGCGACATCAACTAATGGCAGAGCGTTACCCATCTCTGGTTCAGCCGATGGCGATGCCCCTTATAGGGAAGAACGGCAAAATCCGAATTGGCTACATTGCCGAATCTTTAGGAAATAACAGCGAAACCCGCTGGGCAGTTGGCTGGCTGAAGAACCACGATCGCAGTCAGTTTGAAATTTATTGTTACAGCATTGATGCAAACACAGATCTACGAACTGAGCAGTTCCGACTACTAAGTGATGTCTTTTACCAGTTGCCAAATGATCCAAACGCAATCGGTGAGCGAATTCGGGCTGATCAGCTACATATTCTGGTGTTTTTGGCTCTGGGAACACGGGTGAGAATAAAGGCGATCGCATCCTTACGCCTGGCTCCGGTTCAGTGTAGTGCCTGGGGACATCCAGTCACGTCCGGGCTTCCGACTATCGACTACTTCCTGTCCAGTGAATTGATGGAGCCTGACAATGCCCAGGAACACTACAGTGAGCAATTGGTGCGTTTGCCCAATATCGGACTTTGCTACCCTAAACCCGTGTTTCCTGAAGCCACCAAAAGACGAACCGATTTTGGGCTGCGGGAAGATGCCGTGTTGTATCTTTCTTGCCAGTTGATGTTTAAGTATCTACCTCAGCATGATTATTTACTGGTCGAGATTGCGCGTCGGGTGCCTGATGCTCAAATCGTGTTTGTTTTGCGCTCAACTCCAAGGGGGAGTGTGAACCCTCGATTAATGCAGCAGTTTCGCCAGCGGTTGCAGCGGGCCTTTGCTGATGCCGGGTTAAGGATGGAGGATTATTGCGTGTTTCTGCCCGGTCAGGATTTGCAAGGGTATGCCAGTTTACTGGCCTGTACGGATATCTTTCTCGATACCCTCGGCTTTTCGGGGGGACACACAACGCTGGAAGCGATCGCTGCTGGTCTCCCAGTTGTGTGCTGCCCTGGGGAACTGATGCGGGGTCGTCAGTCCGTGGGTATCCTGCGTATGCTGGGAGTAACTGACACCATCGCCCAGACCGAAGCTGAATACATCGATATTGCCGTCAAACTAGGGCTGGAACCCGGCTGGAGACGGGCAATTTCGCAACGAATTTGGGAGTGCCAGTCAAACCTGTTTGAAGATGTTGCCTGTGTTGCTGGATTAGAACAGTTTTATCGTCAAATTGTGCAGGAACAATTATTACAACAGGAAAAGACTTCTCAGGAATGGTTGAATATGCAAACGACGGCAACTAAATTAATTCTCCATGTGGGGTGCGGGCCTTACGATCCCGAAGCTCTGCCAAAACCATTTCGTACATCCGAATGGCGTGAAGTTCGGCTCGATCTCAATCCCGCAGTGCAACCCGATATCGTAGGCTCAATTACTGATATGAGTGCCGTACCCAACGAGTCAATGGATGCGGTCTACTCTTCTCACAATCTGGAACATGTTTATGCCCATGAAGTTCCAATTGCCCTGGGAGAGTTTTATCGGGTCTTAAAACCTGGTGGACGAGTGTTAATTAGCGTCCCTGATATTCAGGAAGTGGCAGAGCATGTGGCAACAGGAAATTTAGAGGAACCACTGTACGAATCTCCTGCAGGACCGATTTCTGCAATTGATATTCTGTATGGGTTAAGAACGGCGATCGCTGGAGGCAATCACTTTATGGCCCACCGCACCGCTTTTACCAGTGAAAGTTTGAGCCAGAAGCTAAAACAGGCAGGCTTTAGCAAAGTCAATATTCAAAAGGGAAATCTAAATATCTGGGCGGTTGGGTACAAGTAGATATATTCGCTTCCCCTATTTTCATTTGTGACGCTGTCCGCCCTTTATGATGGCTACTTAACCCCACTGCCTGTCGCTTTCATTTCCAGAAGCACGTAAAGGAATGCTTCTAAACTGGTCAAGGTTTTGATGATTTCGCTCAAGGCCATTTCTGCTGTCATTGGCTCCAGGGTAACGGGGTGTAGAGGTTTGATTTTAAGTAGCCGTTCGACCAGTGCCATTACGGGTTGTGCTCCTTCCCACAGTGGCAGTAAGCAAGCAGCTATAAGAGGGGGTAATCGGACTGGTTTGAGTGTCAGGGCAGACAGGTAGCGACTGATGCTGAAGGGGCTTCTCTGCTGTATGCAGTGAATTAAATCCTCCCGTACTGTCGCCGTTCTAAGCTGGGGATGGAGGTGTACTATCGCATTTTGCCAGTCAACAGGTTGCCATTGTTGGGGAGGAATGAAAGAATTCGCCTGCCCCGGATGGCCACACCAAAAGTCAAGCAGTCGGTGAGCGGGATACATCAGTTCAAACATATGCAGGCGGGTTTCGATTGGAAGATTGGGTAAATTTGTTTGCCAGAATGGTGGCAGGTGATTGGGGTCTTTGAACAGCTCCATCAAGTCCCATAGCTGCCAGTTCACCATGCTGATGAATTCTAGATCAGCTGTCTTTAAAGCAGCAAACAGATCAGGAATAGTGAAACCTTTGTCTCCTTGAAGCAGGTAATTAGTTACAGTTTTGCCATAAGCAACGGCCCCTTCAAATTCCGAGTTCCAGGTTTGGGATTTGAGGGGAACGTCATCTTTTAATGCCTGTATCGTTTGTAGCGCGATCGCCACTTCCGTTTCACCTGGATTAGAATCCATCAGGCCCATCAATTTGAAAAGTTGCTGTGCTCGAAAGAAGCTGCCTCGCTGGTACAGGCTATGCAGGTTTCCCCGCAGAATTCCCTTGGGCTTGAGCACTGATTGGAGCGATCGCAATGCCAGGTTCAAATTGGGCACCAGATACAACACTTCATCACAATTGATGTAGTCAAATTCCATCCCTAACGAAGGCACCTGTTCAATCGACAGCGTATGAAATTCTGCATTGCTCACGCCAAAGTGTTGCATTCGCTGCCGTGCCATTTGAATTGAGGTATTCGATAAATCCACCCCAACAATTTTTGCACCGGGATTGGCGATCGCCAGCGCTAACGATGTATAGCCGTTACCACAGCCCGCATCCAGGATAGTGGCTTTGCTGACATCAAGAATTTGCTGATTCCTCAGATAAAATGGCGTGATCAAATTATGGATAAATAGCAGACTGGTATTTCCCTCTGGAGATTGGTCAATGGGGTATCCAGGATAAGGAGCCCGGTCAAACTGGAGGCGAATTTTTTCTAAACCCTCAGAGATTGGATTGTTCATAAATTAAGCAGGCAGCTCTAACAACACATAAAGATAGGTCTCTAAATACATCAACAGACTTTTGATTTCCTCAAATGCCTGCACTTCACTTCTGGGCTCCAGAGTAATGGGATCCAAGGGCTGAACAGCAAGCCAGCGATTCACCAATGCCTGAATAGGTTGAGGTCCCTCCCACAGGGGCAATAAACAATTCGCCATGAGAGAGTTCAGCGTAACAGGAGCCATGATCGGCGCAGAAAGGTGCTGGCTGATTGTAAACGAATCGTGATCATTAATGCTGCAAACAAGGTCCTCCCAGACACTTTTCGTAGCTAATTGTGGGTGCAAATAAACCTTAGCCCTTTGCCATTCAGACATTTGCCACTGCTGAACAGGCGTAACCGACTTTGCCACATTGGGATGTCCACACCAAAAATCGAGCAGCCGATGGACCGGACACATTAACTCAAAAATATGCAGCCGCAACTCATCCGGCAGATCCGGCAAATTCATTGCCCAAAACAGAGGTAGGTTTTCTGGATCTTGAAACAGATCCAGTGGTTCCCACAGCCGCCAGTTCACCATGCTGATGAATTCCAGATCAGTTGTTTTTAGAGCAGCAAATAGATCGGGAATAGTGAAGCCTTTATCTCCTTGCATCAATAAGTTAACAAGTGCTGCCCCGTAACGTTCCTTTCCTTCAAACTTAGAACTCCAGATAAAAGCTTTGAGCGGAACATCATCCTTTAATGACTGAATGGTTTGTAAAGCTGTTTCAATTTCAGTTTCCTCTGGATTTGAATCCATCAGTCCCATCAGTTTGAAGAGGTTTTGAGCTCTAAAAATATGGGTTCGTGTATACAGGCTATGCAGGTTTCCCCGAATTATTCCTTCTGGTTTGAGGACAGCTTTCAACACCTGAAGCGCTTGGTGAAGGTCGGGCAGGAGGTAAAGTGTTTCATCACAGTTAATGTAATCAAACGTTAAACCCAAGGTTTGGACATCATAAATTGAGAGGGTATGAAATTCAACATTCTCAAATTGATGGTACTTCAGTCGCTCACGAGCCTTTTGAATCGAAACTTCTGATAAGTCAATTCCTACAATAGTTGCACCTGGATTTGCTGCGGCCAGAATCAATGAGGTGTATCCACTGCCGCATCCAGCATCCAGGATGATCTTACCTGTGGTATCGATGACACGCTGATTTCTTAAATAGTAAGGGGTGATCAGATTATGGATGAATAGCGCATTGGCATCTCCTTTGGGCGAATATTCCAGGGGATACCAGGGGTAAGAATACCAGTTAAATTGCTGACGAATTTTATCCAGTAAATCAGAGGCTTCAGTATCCATTGAAGATAGTTTGAAGATAGTTTCTGGTTTGTGATATTTGCTAAGCCTAAAGATACCCGAAACCAGGTCAATCCTAACGTTCCATCTCTCCTTAGGGTTCTCTCCACTACTGGATCGGGCATCCCTACCTTGAGTGGGATTGTTACGACAAAAGCGCGGGTTTTCCACACCGGAGGTTTCATGACGAATCTGCAACGATGAATTTGTAGTTGGAGGGCAACCCAAATGAAGTTTCTGATTCAACCGCTTTATAAGCTGTATCGCGCAGTTCTGAGAAATTCAAAATACCGTTGGTTGGTTGTTGCTGGTAGCTTGCTCTATCTTTTGAGCCCTGTTGATCTCGCTACGGATGTACTTCCAATTGTGGGATGGCTTGATGATGGGCTAATTGCCACACTGCTGGTGACTGAGCTTTCTCAGGTTGTGCTTGAGCAACGTAAAGCACGCAAGGAAAAGAAGGCTGAAGTGAGTGCTTGATACAGACGGCAGGCAACTGGAAGGAGAGCCTGTAGCCTCTAAGTTTGCCTTTACTTTTGTAGTTTTGTAACGTCCTTTGGAGGGAGAACGATGACTGAGGTTATTTCTGTAAAAGACCGCATTGCGACTGAGTTCGAGAAGCTTAAAAACCAGGAAAGAATACGGGCAGAGCGAGTTCAAGAAATTGTGCGGCAGGCTTTCTCGCAAGTAGTTTCTGAGGTGAAGGAAGGTTCTGGGGAGATGCGGGCGATCGCTCAGGATGCCATTTCTGTCACTGTTGAAGAGTTGAAGGAGAAGGGCAAAGACGCCAAAGAGAGTTTTGCCAATTCTTTTGATGCTGGGGCAGAGGAAGAAAAGCTAAAGGAGCAGTTCACCTGGTTAGGGAAGAAACTGGCCGAACTGGATAATAAACTCACCGCCAGATTTAGCGAGCGTCTTGCTAAAGCGAAACAGCAGCTAGCTGAAAAAGCCAGAGGTTGGTACGGCTCTCTCAGCGAAGAGAAAAAGGCTGAGTTGGAAAACAAGTTTGTTGAAATTAAACAAACTTTGTTGCAGAGGCAGCAACAAATTCGGCAGCAGTTGAGAGAGATGCCGCAATCGACGGCCTCTAAGCTTTAGGCGGCCTGTCTGGGGCGGACTTTATCAGGCGCATTTGCCAAAACCTCGGAGGTTTAAGCACCGATGGGGGCCATGAGGTGTATAGGTTAAAACCTCTGCGGTTTGCGTAGCTACCACCTGAGACAGATGAGACTGCCCTATGTAGATAGCCATCCTGGTAGATAGCCATCCTGGCTGGTTTAATCTTACCAATCGCTCTACTGATAGATTTGCTAGTGAATAATTACCTGCAATACTCAAAATGATCCGAAATTGTAAGGTATCCCTTCTTCGGGCAGTAGCTTAAAACCTGAGCGGAGTTTATTGTTGCAGTACGTGCTCTGGAACTAAACCGATTAGTAAGCTCGCCATTGTAGCACCTGCTGGATTGGGTTGAAACAGCCAGTATTTCTGTTCAGTCAAGTTCAAAAAAGGGGAGAAAAACCTATGAAATTTGTCCGTCTTCTACTTTCTATTTTCCTGCCACCAGTCGGTGTGTTCCTGACCTATGGGTTTGGTCCGACCTTGCTAATCAACATCCTGCTTACGCTTTTAGGTTGGGTTCCTGGCAGCATTCATGCAGTGTGGGCATTTGCCAAACACGAGGAAAAACTGGGCCAGGGAACGGTTTAAGTTCCTGGATGCGATCGCGTTAGCACGTTGACATCACTTTCTTTATTGTTTTGTAAGGGAGGAAACCCATGTTGGGATTCTTTTTAACGACACTGGTTACTGCTTTGAGCTTGCTGGTAGTTGATCTGGTTGTTCCAGGAGCTAATCTGGCTACATTTCCAGCGGCGATCGTAGCAGCACTGGCGATTGGATTAGTCAATGGCACCATTAAGCCTGTTCTGTCTACCCTTTCGATGCCTGTTAATTTTCTAACACTGGGAGCCTTCTCCCTGGTTGTGAACGGCATCTGTTTCTGGTTGGCTTCGTTGCTGGTTCCTGGATTTTCCGTTTACGGATGGCTTGGATTTCTGCTAGGCCCTGTGGTTCTGTCCTTTACCAGCACTCTGCTGAATGGCTACTTTGCTGAGAAGGGCTATGGTCAATCTCTAGGAACGACTTCTAAGACGGCTATTGAAGGCGATAAGTAAGCCCAGGTAACAGTCCGATATTCACACCAGATCCCCGGCTCCTTCAAGAAGTCGGGGAGTTGTGCTTTTTACCCGTCATTGTTTGAGTTCAAATTTGGAACGATGGGGGATAAAACTGGAACCTTAGCAGTGGAGAACAAACCCGAAAGCTCAAAGGTTATGAGAGGAAGCTTGAGGGGTAGAGGGGGCGCGATCGCACTTTTTTCAACACTTAAAATTAAAGTGCGATCGCGTCACTCCCAAATTGGAAATCGCCTCTCCTGATAACTCACCCCCTCAATGCCTGATTTGGGGAGACGGGCAGGAGCCAATGATTAAAAACCCCTATCGCCGCTCTGAAATTTTACGAACTCACCAAGTCATTACATAAGTCTTGATGAGATACGAAATTAATGCACCAACTCCAGTGCCCGCTTTGCCAGTGCTTCAGCCGTAATCCCATTGAACGCCATTAACTCACCGGGGTTTGCCGTCGTTTCACCTCGCTTCCAGGCAAAGATGTCCCGTCTAGCATTGCTACGCAGCATCACCGGTTCCAGCATCAGACTGGCTCCTCCCGTAACACCGATCAATGCATCGCCTCCGAACAACGCTTCAAATCCCTTATCGCTGAGGAATTCGGCATCTGGCTCGGCACAGGTATCCCAGGCCACATCGGAAGGACGGTAGAGGCGGCGTGGACTCACCACAGACACGACCCGTACAGATAGACCTTCTGCTTCTAGATGAGAAGCGGCTTCCAGAACCGGATTCAAAATCATGTCCCCTACGACTGCAAATACGACCCGTTTGGCATCTTTGCTTTCCGTGCTTTCGCTTTCTTGCAAAACGATGGCACCATCTTGCAATGCCTGGCGCGTTTGTTCAAAGGTAGTATGGATGGGTAGGGGAGACTTGCTGGCAGTGATGACAATTCCCTTATTTAGAGTACTTAATGCCCACTCGTAACAAACTTGAATGCTGTTGGCATCGGTAGGAAAGAGGGGAAACACGTTGCCATTACGCATCATAGCGGCAAAGTATGCTTCAATTTCTGGACGCTGGTGGGTCCAGCCGTTGCGCCCCTGCTCCAGGGCACCGGCAGTAAACAGGGTGATGGTGGAAGGAGTAGGGCGGCGCAATTCTGCCATTGCCTGAGTGACGGTTTGCCAGATGGGTAAGCCGTTGATAGCAAAGGACTCATAGGAACACCAGAGGGTACGGGAACCCATGAGAGCAAGTCCAGCAGCGAGTCCAGCGCAGGCATCTTCGCTCAGGGGTTCGTAGACCTGGCCACCAGGCTTTTGATTGTAGAGGGCATCTTCGGTGGGGTGGTTGATCTTGAGGGCCTGGTTGATATTGGCAATACCAGAAGCTTCGTTGCCATCCGCATTGGTGACCAGGTAGGCAGGATCTATTTGCCCGACCTTTCCCACCAGACGCCCCATCGCGGTGGTTGCTACTTTAGGATCGCCACCAATGGGGTATTCCTCCAGCGGCAATGAACCCAGATCCGGTAAGGAGAGGACAAATTCAGTAACGACGGTTTTACTGGCGGGACCTCCAGCGGCGCGATCGCAATTCGTCCGCACCAACTCCCATGCTGCCGGAGTCAGGGCACGGGCTTTCAAAGCTGCCACAATGTCTGGATTGTCCAGTGTGTGCTGGGCATACAGGTTATGGGACTTGGCTCCCCTGGCATGGACGCCCGCTCCCTTCAGTTGCTTGATAATCAGGGCCGTGAGTTTACCATTCAGGGCCGAGCGAGCCGCCTCATCGACTCCAACCAGAACGGCTCTGACAAACTCCATCCGCTGCTCTAGAGAAAACAGGGTGCTATCTACGTAGGCTCCAGGCTGATCCTGGTCATCGAAGTCTTTGGCGTCAATCAGCACTACTTCCTGGAAGCCATGGGCGTGCCAGTAGGCCATCATGCGCTCGTTAGATTGGGTGGACACCATGCTGTGGTGTTCCTGGGAATAGCCATTCCAGACGAGGATGGGTAGAAAATTGGTGACCTCAGGATAAGCAGTGTGAAAATGCCCAAACGCACTCATGACGTAAGGTTCACCAAAGCCACCATCGCCCACGGTGAAAGGAAAGAGAGTATCGCGGTGCAGGAGGGCGGCGGCCATCGCAAAATGCTGGCCCTGTCCCAGGGGACCCGCGGGGGCCAGCAATCCGGGAATTTGCCCGGAGAGATGACCGAGCAGGCCGTGCCGCTCACGGAAGCGATCGCGCAACTGCTGAACGGTTTCAATCCCCATATCCTCCAGTGATCGATCCAGAAACATCGCCGCGTAGAAACCCGGTGCGTGGTGTCCCACTTCCGTAATGATGTTCTTATAGCCCAGCATGACCAGCGCCGCGTAGACCTCCGCCTGACTGGCAAACCCACCAGGGTGTCCTGATGCCTTACTGGCCGTCATTTGCAGGATCAGATAGCGCAGAGCATCGGCGTAGAGCAGGGTTTGATAGGCAGCAGAGGGGTCTGTGGGGTCGGCAATCGCGGTCTTCCCCTCGACAATCACCGGACTTTTACCATAGGTCTCAAAACCAGGAAGCGACTCACTGAAGTACTGAACCCCTTCACAAAAGGTTGGAATGCTGATGGATGAAGGGTTAGAAGAAATTGCGGTCATGCTTGAGACACCTGCTGGACAATAAGTGGAGAAAATGCCACTTATCAATACTACACAGGCATCTGCCCCAAAAGCTGTCCCACTGATACAGACCTTGCAGGAATCGGTATCGACTGTTGTCTATATCGAATTCTTGATTCGCTATCAGTGATATTGAGTAGGATGGAACTTCAGGAGGTAATCTTCAGTTATCTTGTACTGCTCTTTCACTGGCAAACCGGAAGAGCCCTACTCCAGATGAGGTCTCATGAAACTGGGAGAGCAACTGAACCGCCAGCGTGTTAAACATATCATCAGCAGCTATCAATTGGAAGGGAATGAACCAGAAGCATTCAACCAGTATCTGGAAGACTTGTTGCGAATCTACCCGTCAGCGTTGATTGAACTGGCGCTGGTTGAAACATTAGTTGATCACTGGCTGAAGGTGCCAATGATCAAAGGTTATGAATTCCTTGCAAAAGTCCATGAACAGCTAAAAAACTGGGAAGGGGAGGAGATTGTGAGTGCGATCGCCCCCGAACAGTTTCAACAAATTACGGGCCTTGATCCCACCCTGATCTTCGGCCCAACAGGAGAATCCGGAGTTAACTCAACACTCAACACTCAAAACTCTCCTAACTATCCAGATTCCACTGAGTCAGCAACACATCGCCCTTGAGGTACAGCGGATGGCGAGGATACCCGGCTTTGGTGATTCCCAAACAGTAAACAGGATTGTGGGGTGCAAATAGTGGGAGAACGATGCGATCGCGTCCCTGCAATTTCCCCCAGTTTCCCCAGGCCAGGACGATTTTCTCCACCCGATTGCCTAGCGCAGCCAGATAAGCATCATTTTCTACCCCCACCGGATCTACTGCCTGACTCAACTCAACCGGGCTTGCAGTCCGGTAAGCAAACAAATTAACAACCTCCAGCCCACCAAAACCCCAGGCACGAGCAAAGCCAACACACCTGCGAATCGTTGGATCATCGACCAAGGCATCTGCCCGACTAGGGTTTAACATCACAAAGCCAACCCTGGGTGCGTAGAAGTTCCACTCGCGCCAGAGGGAATAGCGGTACATTTCCGTTGAGTCTAAAATTGCTCCTGCTTTCATCTCACACCCCTATTGGTAAGTTAGGATGGCGGCAAATTCTGTTAATAACCTCTACGTAAGCATCAGCCCCCGCCCGCAAAACATTAGAATGCCCATACAGAGACAGTTTCACCCGCAATCCCTATGATTCAGGTACCACCAGTGTTTTGGTAATATTTCTGGGGCGATCTACGTCTAAACCTCGCTGGACTGCGGTGTAGTACGCCAGTAGTTGTAGGGGAACAACCGTCAAGAAGGGTGACAGAAGCTCATCGGTTGTCGGTAGGGTGATTTGATGATCCAGTATTTGTGAAGCCTCTGATGGAACGGTAGCCCCTGTAATTCCAAGCACAGGGACATTATGAGACTTGACTTTTCGCACAGTGTTTAAAACTTGTTCGTAACTGTGATCCGACATCACGATCGCAATCACTGGAATGCCAGGTTCCAATAAGGCGATCGGGCCGTGGAGAAACTCGCCCGCCGCGTAACCTTCTGCATGGATGTAGGTGGTTTCCTTCAGCTTGAGAGCCCCCTCCAGGGCGATCGCTCGATTCACTCCCTGCCCTAAAACAATACAGTGCCTGGCTGGTGCCAGTTTCTGTGCCATTTCCTGGATGATCGCTTTCTGCTGCTCAAGCACGGCTGCAATCTTTACTGGTAGACATTGCAACTCGGTAATGAGCTGGTGCGATCGCTCCTGACTCACCGTTTTGAGACAACGAGCTAAATAAACCGTCAGGCAAGCCAGTACAACCAGTTGTGTAGTGAATGTTTTCGTTGCTGCAACACCAATTTCGTCTCCTGCCAGGGTCGGAAACACCTGATCCACCACTCTTGCCAGTGAACTCTGAGGCTGGTTTGTAATTCCGATCAGGCGCGAGGTAAACAGGCCAGCCACACGAGAATAACTCGCCTGCTGCTGTGTAGCCGCTGCCAGGGTATCGCTGGTTTCTCCCGACTGGGTAATGGCGATAGTAAGAGTGTTGGCAACCACAGGCAGGGGAGCAGACAAAAACTCTGATGCCGATCGCACACGAGTAGGAATGCCCACAATCTGCTCTAACCAGTATTGGGCAACCAGACCTGCATGGCGACTGGTACCACTACCAAGAATATGAATTTGATTCAGCGGCGAGGAAATGAAATGATCAGAGGAACCAGATAAAAAGCGCTCTTCCGAAAGGTAATGAGATAAACAGGTTTGTACCACTTCCGGCTGCTCGTAAATTTCCTTCAGCATGAAGTGGGGAAAACCTTTCCCATCAGCCGGAAAGAGATTGGTGTTTGGATGAGAAGGATAGAAGCTCACCAATGGATTTCATCCGAGTAAAGGTTCTGCGGCTCTCCTGAGAGTTTGGTGGTAAGCGTCGCTTATCACCAGAACAAAATCAGGTAGACCTAACAATGATGAGTGGCGCTAGCCGCCATCATTAACGACTCAAAAATCATTACAATTTGGGCACTACCCAAAATCAATATTCCAGAGATTTTGTTCGGGCATCTAACATGGCCCTATTACCCCATCACCCTATCACTTCTTCTCCCCCTCCCCTCTCCTTCCCTTTTCCTCTGCCCCTCTCCTCCTCCCTCCCTCTTCTCTCCTGCCCCCTGCCTGAGTTCGGGAACCCGTACAGCTTAAAAAGTTGCATTTGAGGGATTACTGTGGCTAAATTAGCACTCAGAGGTCGAGAGTGCTAAAACTCGACCTGGACTGTTCACCTAACCCGCTAGTTTGGAGAATTATTTATGGCAGCCGTAACTCTGAGTGTTTCTACAGTCAAACCTCTGGGTGATCGTGTGTTTGTTAAGGTGAGTGCTTCTGAGGAGAAGACTGCTGGCGGAATCCTGTTGCCTGATACAGCAAAAGAAAAGCCTCAAGTTGGCGAAGTGGTTGCTGTAGGCCCTGGTAAGCGTGATGAGAAGGGAACGCGCCAGGAAATGGAAGTTAAACTTGGCGATAAGGTTCTCTACTCGAAGTACGCAGGCACTGACATCAAGCTCGGCACCGAAGAGTATGTTCTGTTATCCGAAAAGGACATTCTGGCAGTCGTCTCATAGAGGTGCTGAGTTTTAAGTTTTGAGTTTTTGAGTTATCCAAACAATTGATAACTCAGAACTTAAAGCTGGCTCACACAACTTACCTCTCTTCACTCAAAACTCTTAACTCAACACTCAAGACTACTGGAGAACTATGGCTAAGCGCATCATTTACAACGAAAATGCTCGTCGCGCCTTAGAGCGTGGTATGGATATTCTGGCTGAGGCTGTTGCCGTTACCCTTGGTCCAAAGGGTCGTAACGTCGTTTTGGAGAAGAAGTTTGGTGCTCCCCAGATTGTTAATGACGGTGTGACGATCGCAAAGGAAATTGAACTGGAGGACCACGTTGAGAACACTGGGGTATCTCTCATCCGGCAGGCAGCTTCCAAGACGAATGATGCCGCAGGGGATGGTACCACGACGGCAACCGTTCTGGCTCACGCAATGGTGAAGGAAGGTCTGCGGAACGTTGCTGCTGGGGCAAATGCGATCGCCCTCAAGCGCGGTATCGACAAGGCCACCAGCTTTCTGGTAGGCAAGATTGCTGAACACGCTCGCCCTGTTGAAGATTCCAAGGCGATCGCTCAGGTTGGTGCCATCTCTGCTGGTAATGACGATGAAGTGGGTCAAATGATTGCCAGCGCTATGGATAAGGTTGGCAAAGAGGGCGTCATTTCTCTGGAAGAAGGCAAGTCCATGACAACCGAACTGGAAGTCACCGAAGGGATGCGCTTCGACAAGGGTTATATTTCTCCTTACTTCGCGACCGACACCGAGCGCATGGAAGCTATCCTGGATGAGCCCTTCCTGCTGATCACAGATAAGAAGATCACTCTCGTGCAGGATCTGGTACCCGTACTGGAGCAAGTTGCCCGCGCTGGTCGCCCGCTGGTCATCATTGCAGAAGATATTGAAAAGGAAGCTTTGGCAACCCTGGTAGTCAACCGTCTGCGTGGTGTGTTGAATGTGGCTGCTGTGAAGGCTCCTGGCTTTGGCGATCGCCGCAAGGCTATGCTGGAAGACATCGCCGTTTTGACGGGCGGTCAGGTAATTACCGAAGATGCTGGTCTGAAGCTGGATAATGCCAAGCTCGACATGATGGGCAAGGCTCGCCGGGTCACCATTACCAAAGACAGCACCACCATTGTGGCAGAAGGCAATGAAGCCGCTGTTAAAGCTCGTTGCGAACAAATTCGTCGTCAGATGGAAGAAACCGACTCTTCCTACGATAAGGAGAAGCTGCAAGAGCGCCTGGCTAAGCTGGCCGGTGGTGTTGCAGTGATTAAAGTGGGTGCAGCGACCGAAACTGAAATGAAGGACCGCAAGCTGCGCCTGGAAGACGCCATTAACGCAACCAAGGCTGCGGTTGAAGAGGGCATCGTTCCTGGTGGCGGCACCACCCTGGCTCATCTGGCTCCCGACCTGGAATCCTGGGCAAGCAGCCACCTGAACGGCGAAGAGCTGATTGGTGCAACCATTGTTGCCCGTGCTCTGTCGGCTCCTCTAAAGCGGATTGCTGAGAACGCTGGTCAGAATGGCGCAGTGATTGCTGAGCGGGTTAAGGAGAAGGCGTTCAATGTTGGCTATAACGCTGCAACGAATGAGTTCGTTGACATGTTTGAAGCTGGTATTGTTGACCCCGCCAAGGTGACCCGTTCGGCTCTGCAAAACGCTGCTTCTATTGCCGGAATGGTGCTGACCACGGAGTGCATTGTGGTTGACAAGCCTGAGCCGAAGGATAACGCTCCTGCCGGTGCTGGTGCTGGCATGGGCGGTGACTTCGATTACTAATTAGGGGTCAGGGATTGGGGGGCAGGAACCACAGTTCCGCTGCCTCTGCTCAAAACCTGAAGAAGTTGAAGAAGTATAGCTATAGCCACCAGGCTTAGGACGGGGTGCAGGGGTGGAACCCCTGGCTAGGGGCAAAGCCCCTACACCCCCCTTAAACCCAGTATCCTAAGCAACCTGGCGACAGCTATAAGGGGCGATCGCTTCTTTCAAGGGGCGATCGCTTCCTTGTATACACAAGTTGCAAAAATTGCAGGGGAAGGGCGATCGCAGTCAACACTGACAAATTCACCTCACCCTCAATTGAGCGATCGCTTATACTCCTCCAGGAGTTTGGGTAGGTGATCATAGCCATCGACACCAATCACTGAGATGATTTGGGGTTTATGCTGGGCGATCGCGGCTCTAAATCCTTCTTCGCCTAACTGTCCCTGCAAAATTGCCAGCAGTGCAGCGGGTTGTCGCCATTCGTCTGACTCAATTCGCTCTAGCAGGTACATTCCTAAACAGGCCGTCAGGAGGGCACGATTATGATTGTTCTGGGCGTAGTTCACCTCTGCCAGGAACGAGAAGTTTGTACCTTGAAGAAACAGGTCACCCGAAAATTGCGCAGCTTCAACTCCCTTTTCTAAATAGGCCATAGCCATCTGGATCTGGCCCAGAATGACATGGGCAATGCCAAGGCTGTTGTAGCAAAGAGCCTGACTTTGACGAGCCGCAAAACTATCCAGGTCAGACGTAATCGACTGCTCCGACAGTTTCAGTCCCTGTTTCAAATAAGCAACCGGGGTTTCGTATTCCCCTGGGTCCATACATTCTCGCTGGCTAGCACTCAGGACTTCGCTATAGCCCAGATTCGTAAGAGCATTGGCTTCTCCCAGGCGATCGCCCACCTGCCGGGCAAGCACCAGCGCTCGCTGACTGTAATGCATGGCCTCTGAGAAGTCTCGTTTGGCAATAAACGCCCGACTGAGATGGTTAAAGTTTGCAATTTCACAGGCGCGATCGCCTGCTTTTTGGGCAATTTCCAGCGCCTGTTCATGGAAGGCCACCGCTCGATCCGTTCGTCCCGCCGTGCGCAGGGAGTAGCCAAGCAACGTGAGAATGCGAGCCTTCTCCTGAGTGCCTTCCACCCGCCGCAAAGGTTCATCCAGGTAACTGAGGGTTTCGCGCAGATAATTTCCCGAAAACAGGGCAAACACTCCACCATACAGCGGAAAGTAGGGCCGTTGTGAGAAGGCTCGCAACACCTGTAACACCATCTGAAAACAACTCTGGCTCAGTTGCTGGCGGGTGTCCTCAGTCAGATAGGGATTGGCATCAATGCCGCTAGAAAGCTGGCTCCAGAGAACCGCAAAGGATAGAAAGGTAGAAATTGCCTGCCTGGTGCCCCAGCGTGAATCGTAGGGTTGCTTTTCAAACCAGGCGACCAATCCCCGCTGCACGTACTGTAGCGCGATCGCCAGTTCAACCCAGTCACTCAGGTTTACCCGTGACTGCTGGTGCACCAGGTCTGTGATTGATTGGTTCAAACTCAGGGTCTGGAACACCTGCTTCAAAAATGGGCTACTGACCTGCTTGGCCCATACCTCCCAGGGCCCCTGCTGTCCAGGGATACCTTCAAACCCCCAGAGGACGGTTCTGGTCATACATCCAGCCCACCAGATGGGCCTCTAGCTGCTGCCAGGATACCAGACCATTTTTAATTCCGGTTGCAACCTGATAAATTTCCTGTCTCAGTCCGGGATTAAATGCCAGCGTCGGCGCTTGCTCCAGTTCCTTTGCCAGTTGCTTAAGTTGCTCTGGGGTGAGACTGGTTGACTGGTTGGCATCGATCGCCCGCAGCAGTACCAGGAACCGCTGACTGGATTCGGCTAACAGAACAGCCTGGGTCGTTGCACCGATCGCAGCTGTTGCCTGATGCGCCTTCTGATAACGCTCCCATTCCCCCTCGACTGTCTTTAATGCCCGCAAAACCCGTTCAGCTTTCGCTTTCTTTAGCTCGTCAGCCGCGTTACTTACCTGAGCCTGGGCCGCATCAAACCGCTCTAAGAAACACCGCTCAAACATTTCTCCTGTCCCAGGTTCAAGCCCCTGAACCAGCAATTGATAAACCTGCTCTCTAGAACGGATCTGCCCTTTCAGCGTGATTTCGATGATTTGATCAATCAATGCCAGGTAGCGATCGCGCAATTGCCTCCCCTCCAAAATGGTTTCTCACCCCTGACCCGATAATACCAATGGAACTTCACCTGAGGCAGGTTTCTGGCCCTTCCTCCAAATTGCATCCAGCTACTTAGCTCTACGCAGGTGCGTGAGGACATTGGAATTAGAGGGGGAATGGAGGCTTCGCCCCCAGCCAGGGGTTTCACCCCTGCCCACCGTCCTGACCACAATGACCGGGCGTCTGTTGTCCTAATCGTGTCAGAAACTTCAGGGCTTGAGCCACATACCTGGCACAGTCGTAGGGGGAGCTTTCGTAGAACGATCGCCAGGCTGAAGCTTTATACCCCTCATAGTTAGAAGCATGCTCCGGATGTTTATCCAGCCAGGCAAGGCGGACTGCGTGTCCGATGAGGACATCCAGCACGATGTAGTCTTCGATTTGCAGGTTGGGGTTGCGTTCGGCGATCGCCGCCAGTTCCATCAGAGCTTCGACATTGACCTGCCGATATTCGGGAGCCTGAATCTTGTTTAACAGGTGTTCTACTTGCAGGGCAAAGTTCTTCTCCCCTGGTGTCATTTCCGCCAGCAGCAGTTCACTATCTAAACGATTGCGACGTTCTAACTTGTCACCAATGACCAGACCACGACAATGTTTCAGCACGTTCCACACACTGGGGTAGAAGTTTTTGGGAACTCGGTTGAGGGAGCCATCTAGCTGTCGTTTCCGTCGCCAGTCTTCAGCCGCCGGTTTTGCATCTTCTTCATTGGGGAGCACCACCCAGTCAATTTTTTCCTGCTGTTTGATGTGCAGGGATTCTTGCCTGAAGAGCGCTTTGTCCAGCCCTTCGTAGCCAACTAATGCCTCGTACAGGCGGGTTTGAATTTCATGGGGACTGAGTTGCATCAGGCGTTCGTAAGCTTCGTCCTGGGTCACTTTCAGCTCTGCGGCCAGTTCGCTGGTAATCAACAGAATGAGATAGCCAACTCGCAATGTCAGGAAGCCTTTGAATATCTCAGGTTCCGCCTTAATCAGCAGACTGAGGTAGATGAGGATTTCCTGGGTCAGCATGCGATCGCGAATATCTTCTCGGCAGAATTCGCGAATCTTCTCCATAATCTCTGACGGTGTGAGCGGACGGGTAATCAGGGAGGCTTCGCTGTAGGATTTGCCAATGGCAATCTGCTTGCCCCGCACCAGAATGTCAGTCACAACATCTGCCAGATTCAGTGCCATTTTGTCGTAGAGACCTGCCACGCGTCGGGCGATCGCCCACAGTCTCAGCCTGCCAGCTTTGATGTAAATTTCATTCAGCAGCATGGCAACAGTTACGGCCTGTATCGGTTGTCCCAGTCCGGTATCGAAGTCCAGCCCCTTCAGGCGCACCAGGGTGCTGAGCAGTTCGACCTGTTCATAGATGTTTTCCGACTGTCGCAGACTATCGAGCAGTAATTTAATGCTCGTCTCATACTCCAGGCGAAATTCCTGGGTGCTGCTGAGGGGTCTACTCCGCTCCGGATTAAAAGACAGGTAAAAGCATTCTGGCAGGGCATCTTGAACTGGAGACTGGGTAAATTCAAAATCGTGCAGAAAGTCCATTCGCTCAATCGCTGCCGTCAGCATCAACTGGTTCAGCCGCCCCAACCTGACCTGGATACCATTGCAATTGCCATCCTTCAACTCGTTCATTAAGGTCAAAAATGGTATTGCTTCATCCGATTCCGGGTCATCTGCTGCCAGCATGGATTCGGTCAGCAACAGAGTCATCGTTGGACGACCCAACTGGCTCCAGTGGCGCTGAATATGAGCCAGTTCTGCCCGAATCTGAGCCACCAGAAAGTGGGGGTCGAAGGTGAGATAAAACTGCTGCTGATCAAGCAGGGAGGGTAGAAAGACGATGGTTTCACCCCGGATGCGGAAGATGCGGGAAGTGGTGAGGCTGCGAAGACGACGGAAGGGACGTCCGCTGAGTTTTAGTTTGTCATTACGCCCAATCTGGGTATAAACCATCGCCAGCTCACTCGCCTGCCGTACCATCAGGGGTTCAATCTGGTACGGAGTCTGGGTATCGATGCCATAGGTTGCCAGTTTGGCCTGTAGGGTTTCGTCTTCCGCAATCAAGGCAATTTGCACAGGAGATTTGCGTTGTTGACGAACATGCAAATGACGACCCAGGGGATCGACATCTCCAATGGCCAGTAACCCTTCACTCAACATTTGCCCCAACAGATACAAACTCTGAGCCCAGACCAGGGGAACGTTTTCGTTGGGAATGCGGGGTTGGCTACCAGGATTTGCCCGTTCTGCTGCAATCAATTCCCTGGGAACAATGTACAACTCTGGCAGTAATTTGAGTCCATCTCGTTCAATGAGCACCCCTTCTAACCGTTGCTGGTACTCTTGCACCTGGTTGCGATCGCCCCGAAACACCCCATCCAGCAACAGGTAGGTGAAAAACAGGGGCCACTCACACTCGATATGCTCAAACTGCTTCAACTCACGGGGTTCGTAATGCAACCGTGTCGTATCTTCCAGGACAGTCTGGTGTCCATCCCGCAGAAACCGCTTACAGCCATACCGACCCTGAAGCTTCTGGATAATGTCACTGCGGGTGCGATCGCTCAGTGCTTCATCATCCACCGCAAATGCCGGAAACCCAATAATGCTGAGCAAAGCTGCATCCACTTCCTTAGAACTGGACTCACGCGGGAGCAGGGATTCGAGTGTGATGCGCGATCGGGCAATCTCATCTGGCAGCACATGAATCACAGAACCCTGCCCACCTCTGACTCCAAATAGATTCAGCCCGTTCATGGCTTCCAACGCCGCCTTCGCCATTCCCACAGAACTGGCATTTAGCTCTGGATTGCCATGATTGATCTTATTGCCCCGCTCCCAGATGCCGAAGTCAGGAGTGCGATACGCCCTCCCAATGTAGTAGACCAGGTTTTGAATGAAATTGACTTCATCGGTTGTGAAGATGATTTGTAAACCAGAAGCCGTCATCTGCGCTAGCATCAATAGAAACACCGACGTAGCATCCAGTTGAAGGTGTCCCCACTGATCATCACCCACAACGACATCGCCCGTATCGGTATCGTACTTGGCGTGTAATGCATCCAACGGCGATTGAGTTTGCTTAAACCGCTCCACTTTCGCCGCCTGCCGCATCATGGCAAACAGCAGTCCACGCATGAGCTTGATCACGCTGTGTTCCAACTCAAAGGTGCGCCCCTGGGTTTCGTCCAGCTTGCGGTAGGCCAGCGCCAACCCCCAAACTGCCAGGATACTGTAGACGTTATCCCGGACCCAGGCGTCGGTGTAGTCTCCGTGGGCATTGACAGCAGTACTGGCAGGCAGCAGCCCTGTAATCGGATTCTGGCGAGCAAGGATGATAGTACTGATCTGGTCGTAATAATAGTCCAGCCGAGCTTGCAGATCGGAGAGTTTCATCGGTGTGTCGGGGTGTCGCTTAAGGAATAGAGTCAGCGACAGGAATTAATAGGTTAGTGATTCGCCATAGTAGTTTCCCTAGCTTAGTGACTACAGCTATAAACTGCAAGAAATGGATAGTGTGGATTGTTGCCCATCGCTAGATTGGGAGAGTATGTTACAGCAATCTGCCTGGATGACCAGCATGAACTCCACACAAAAAGCCGCGCTTGCCATGCTCTGGGGCATGGTGTTGCAAGAGCCTGTGACTGGAGTGATGATAGTGGGATGCGGAGTGATTTTGTTGGGAACGGCGATCGCGAATGGCCTGACCAGCAGGACTTTAATACAATGATCAGAAAGCGAGAGACCCCCTTCCATGCCCAATCCGTTTCCTGGAATGAATCCTTATCTGGAGCAACCAGAGTTTTGGGCTGACTTTCATAATCAACTAATTGCTGCCCTGGCAAGGGCATTAGTGCCGCAACTCTTGCCCAAGTACAAAGTTGTGATGGACAAATGGATTTATAAGATTGCAGGTCCTGCCGCGATCGCCATCGGTAAACCAGACGTTGCTGTGCAACAAAGCCGTCACTCATCCGTTATTCACACCACCATTGCAACACCTCAATCGACTGTTCAACCGATCAAAGTAACCGTTCCCCTGTTGGAAGAGGTGCAGCAGTCTTTTCTAGAAGTGAGAGATGCAGCGACTCAAACCGTTGTCACAACGATTGAACTCCTCTCTCCTGCAAATAAACGAGGAGAGGGCCGCCAGAAATACGAAGCGAAACGACTGCAAGTGCTGGAGAGCCAGACAAATCTGGTAGAGATTGACTTGCTGCGAGGGGGCGATCCCCTACCTGTTGAAAATGGCAATATGAAGAGCCACTACCGAATTCTGGTGAGTCGTGCCCATACTCGCCCCATCGCTGATCTGTACACTTTTAACGTGGGCGATCGCATCCCTCCATTTCCACTTCCGTTAAGACCAGACGATTCGGAGCCAATTGTTGATTTGCAATGGTTAGTCGATGAACTGTATGACCAGTTAGCCTATGACTACTTCATTGATTATCAAAGCAGCCCCCCATCACCCTGGATCGAGTCGGACTTATCAGAGTTTTTACAGCATCGTAGAAATTGAGCGGTGGAGAAAGGGAGTCACTGGCTCGACTGCTGAGAAACTTGCTGAATTTGAGTGGTGAAGTAGTCTTCCTTGTATTTCAACTGTCTCGCCAGCGCCAAACCCCTTTGAAAGGCAGTAATAGCTTGCGGATAGGCTTTGCGCGAGACGTAGATTTTACCAATCTGGTCATAGGCGTCCATCATGCCGTAGACGTTGTAAGCCTGCTGCTCCACCCCCACCAGAAAGTTGTAAACCCGCAGGGCCGCATCCAGACGGTTGTTATCGAGATAGAGGACACCGAGTTTTTTCAAAGCATCACCGGCATAACCCAGTTGCAACAAGGGCTGGGCAAGCTGGTAAGCTGCCTGATAGTTTCGTTCGGCTAAATCAAGGCGGGAAATGGCGGTGTAATTGTCGGCAATCTTAATTCGCAGGGCAGGAATCGGTTTGGGGTCATTTAGCTTCTGGTAGAGGCTGACCAGTTGCTCCTGATAGGGAATGGCCTGCGCAGGTTCCTTTGCCTGTTCGTAAATGTAGGCCAGTTGGGTGAGGTAGACAATTTCGTTGGGGCTGTCTTTCCTGGCCCTGGCCCGCGCCAGCAACTGTTTATAGGTTTCCGCCGCCTTGGGATAGTTGAACCAGTTCAGGTAAAGCTGCCCCAGGGTTACCAGGGTGCTTTCAACCTTCTTCTCATCCTTCCGCTGTCTTGCCTCCACCAGCAACAGGTCATATACGGCAACAGCGGATTGAGGCAGGCGGACCTGTTGATAGGCGACGCCCAGGGCATCCAAGAGTGCCACCCGGTCGGCGACGTCGGCTTTGCTGAGGCTGACATTGTTGCCCAAGCCGGGGGTAGGAGCTTTCGCCTGGGCAAAAATCTGATCCAGTCGCTCCGTGATCCACCGCACCTGGGGAGTATCGTTTTCTTGCCAGGCGACGTCGCCCACCCGTCCCAGGGCTTTGACTTCTTCAACTGGCCCCAGGTACCGCCGCAACCGCAATTCCCGGTTCCAGGTTTCAAAGGCACCAACGCGATCGCCCGCTTTCAGTTGCGCGGCTGCCTGGGCATCCAACTGATTCAACTGGGGAATCAACCGCTTGCGTTCTGCAGGAGTCAGCGAGCGACGGTCAACATCCTTTGGCAAAAGCGGGTCGGGAATTTTGAGTTTCAGCGGATTGGGGGGAAACTCGTCTTTCCTGGGAGCAGGCTTTTCCTGTTCCAGGGGAGGAATGGTTTCCACGGGTTCGTTAGGGGCGGGTTGATCGGTAGGAGCAGTTGGACGGGGACGATCGCCCTCCGCCTCACCAGGTTGGGGCGGCAGGTTAAGCTCTGGCTGCTGGGGAGGCTGTCCCGGTGGGCCAACCTGAATCGGTTGATCGAATTGCGCCAGCGTTTGCACTGCCGGGAGCCAGCATGACAGTAACACCAGCCATACAGTTAAGTTACGATACCGGTGCGATCGCTCCATCTGCCTCACTCCAATACCAATCATCCAGGTTCTGACCTTTTCATCCTTCCAGGTGACTATTCCATAATAGGAGCATGACATAATTGATTGCGTTTGGCTGAGTGCTGTTGGCTCAGTCGCTTTTTATAATTTAGACGGAAAATATATTGTGAAAGTTCTGGTAGTCGGCAGTGGTGGTCGCGAACATGCCCTTGCCTGGAAACTCCTGCAATCCCCTAAGGTACAGCAGGTGACCTGCGTTCCTGGCAATGGGGGCACTGCGTCCATGAAGCGATGCCAAAATCTAGCATTGAGTGTGAGCGACTTTGAAGGGATTGCCCGTTTTGCTCTCGTAAATGGGATTTCCCTGGTGGTGGTGGGTCCTGAAGTGCCCCTGGCGGCTGGAATTACCGATTTTCTGAGTGAGCAGGGATTAACGGTGTTTGGGCCCACCCGGGCTGGAGCCCAAATTGAAGCAAGTAAGGCATGGGCCAAGGCACTCATGTTGGAGGCCAGAATTCCCACTGCTCGTGCAGCCGTATTCAACGAGGAGAAGGCAGCTATATCCTATGTGCGGTCTGAAGGTGCGCCCATTGTGGTTAAGGCCGATGGGCTGGCAGCCGGAAAAGGGGTGACTGTAGCATTAACGCTGGAAGAGGCAGAAGCCGCGATCGCCGCTGCCTTTGGTGGGCAGTTTGGTGAGGCGGGAAAGCTGGTAGTGATTGAAGAATGCCTTACAGGGCAGGAAGCTTCCGTTCTGGCACTGACCGATGGGGTCACCATTCGCCCCCTGCTACCCGCTCAGGACCACAAGCGAATTGGTGAAGGCGACACCGGACCCAACACGGGTGGTATGGGCGCCTGTGCCCCCGCCCCCATTGTTACCCCAGAGTTGATGCAGCGGATTCAGGCGGAAATTCTGGAACCGGCGATCGCCACCCTCCAGAAGCACGGCATCGACTACCGGGGCGTCCTCTATGCCGGACTGATGATCACTCCCCAGGGCGACCCCAAAGTGATTGAGTTCAACTGTCGCTTTGGTGACCCCGAGACCCAGGCCATACTGCCTTTGCTTGAAACACCCCTGGAAGACCTGTTACTCGCCTGTGCCCAGCAACGTCTGGCAGACATGCCTCCCCTGGCTTGGAAGCCAGAAGCTGCCGCCTGCGTCGTTGTAGCGGCTGGAGGCTACCCCGGCTCCTTTAAAAAAGGCCAACCCATTACGGGAATTGACAATGCCGAAGCCCAGGGAGCCCTGGTTTTCCATGCAGGCACCCAACTCAAACAACAAACCCTCGTTACCGATGGCGGTAGAGTCCTGGGCGTGACCGCGACGGGAGAAACCTTTGATGAAGCGATCGCCCAAGCCTATGCCGCTGTTCACTGCATCCACTTTGATGACATGTACTATCGACGAGACATCGGTTACCAGGTGAAGACCGCGCGATTGACCGCCAGTTAACATATAGTAGTTATTACTTAGTTGTTGGTCGTTAGCGGTTAGTCAGGTGAGGGGTGAGAGGTGAGGAGTGAGGTGGGAACTCAAAACTTAGAACTCAAAACTTAGAACTCAAAACTCATCCACTCATCCACTCATCCACTCTGTTACTCCATTACTCGTCCACTTCCTACCCCCTCAAGACCCTTGCTCGCTCTCCTGAAAAAGATCAGAGAAACCATCGCTAGCTGGTGGTCGGAGTTTACCCTCCAGACCAAGTTGATGGCTGCAGCAACGCTAGTGGTGTCTCTGACTATGAGCGGCCTGACCTTTTGGGCGGTCAATACTATCCAGCAAGATGCCCGTCTTAACGATACTCGCTTCGGTCGTGACCTGGGCTTACTGCTGGCAGCCAATGTCGCTCCCCTGGTGGGGGAAAACAATCGCACTGAACTGGCCCGCTTTTCCCACCGCTTTTACAGCAGCACTTCCAGCATTCGCTACATGCTCTACGCCGATGAAGAGGGCAACATCTTCTTCGGCATTCCCTTCTCCGAGTCCGAAGTTCAGAACTCCCTCACCATTCGGCGCAAAATTCATTTGCCGGAGAACTACGCTGAACACAGCGACCTGCCGATGGTACGGCAGCATCTTACTCCGGATGGGGAAGTGACGGATGTTTTTGTGCCCTTAATTTACGAAGGGCAGTACAAGGGAGTGCTGGCAATTGGGACTAACCCTAATCCGACAGTTGTCACCTCTTCTCATCTGACACGGGATGTAACGATCGCCGTCTTCGTCTCCATCTGGGTGATGGTGATTCTGGGGGCCGTGTTCAATGCCCTCACTATTACCAAGCCGATCAAAGAGCTCCTGGTCGGGGTTAAGAATATCGCCTCTGGCAACTTCAAGCAACGGGTTGATCTTCCCCTGGGGGGTGAACTGGGCGAACTGATTGCCAGCTTCAATGACATGGCAGAGCGCCTGGAGCGGTATGAAGAACAAAACATTGAAGAACTCACCGCTGAAAAAGCCAAGCTCGAAACCCTGGTTTCCACCATTGCCGATGGAGCTATTCTGCTGGATACGGACCTTCAGGTAATTCTGGTCAATCCGACTGCCCGGCGCCTGTTCGGCTGGGAAGGAGAGACCGTTGAGGGCACCAATATCCTCTATCTCTTGCCTGCTGCTGTACAAACTGAGATTACTCGCCCTCTGTATCAAATTGCCAAGGGGGAATTGAGGGAAGGGGCGGAGTTTCGGATTTCGTTGAAAGATCCTGGCGATCGCACCGTCCGCATCCTGCTCACAACCGTGCTGGATCTGGCCCGTGAGAATGTGAGGGGCATTGCCATGACAGTGCAAGACATCACCCGCGAAGCCGAACTGAATGAAGCCAAGAGCCAGTTCATCAGCAATGTTTCCCACGAGTTGAGAACGCCCCTATTCAACATCAAGTCTTTCATTGAGACCCTGTATGAATACGGCGAAGACCTCAGCCATGAAGAGCGGCGCGAATTTCTAGAAACTGCAAACCGGGAAACTGACCGCCTTACGCGCCTGGTCAATGATGTCCTGGATCTGTCCCGGTTGGAGTCCTGCAAGCTCTACCAGATGGAAGCGGTGGATCTGGCACAACCGATTGAGCAGACCCTGCGTACCTACCAGCTCAATGCCAAAGATAAAGGGATTGAACTGGTTCAGGACGTTGAACCAGACCTGCCCCCCGTCGTGGGACACTACGACCTGTTGCTTCAGGTGTTCACAAACCTGGTTGGCAACGCCTTGAAATTTACCGAACCCGGTGGCAAGGTGGCAATGAGAGCTTACCTGCTGGGTAAGAAGCAGGCAACCGTTGAGAAACCAACCAGCCCATTTTTGCTGCCGCCTGCTGACTCCTTCCCCATGCATGACCCATCCGGTGATCTGGATGATCCACCTCAATTTGTTCGAGTGGAAGTTGCAGACACCGGGATTGGTATCGATCCCGAAGATCAGGAAGCCATTTTTGATCGGTTCTTCCGGGTTGAAAACCGGGTTCATACCCTGGAAGGTACTGGTTTGGGACTATCGATTGTTCGAAACATCGTCGAAAAGCACCACAGCCGGGTGCATCTGGTCAGCGAAGTCGGTAAGGGAACGACCTTCTGGTTTGATCTCAAGGTCTACCAGGAACGGGCAATTACCCACCCTTCAGAAAATGGCAGCGCAAATCAGACGGAAGCCCTCCTGCCCATCAATGCTTCTAACATCGAACCCCTGTCATCTGTCACCTGACCCCTGTTGCCTGTCACCTACCGCCCGTCATTTCTACATCGCTTCAGGGTCAACGCTCAACTCGCGTAATTTTGCAGCTAATCGTTCAGTTCGCTGTCGCTCCTGCTGAAGCTGTTGTTTCTCTTGCTGCAAGCGTTCACTGGCAGTCGGGGTGGAACAATGCCCACCCTGGTTGTTATGCCTTAAATTTCTCTGTAATTCGTTCCATGGCCTCTTCTACATTTTCCCGGCTGTTGAAGGCCGAGATGCGGAAGTAGCCTTCCCCCGCCGCCCCAAAACCAGACCCAGGAGTTCCTACGACATTGCAGGTGTGTAGCAGTTTATCGAAAAAGTCCCAACTGGAAAGACCATGGGGTGTTTTGACCCAGACGTAGGGAGCATTGACCCCGCCATAAACCGACAGTCCAGCCGCGATTAACTGCTCACGGATGATGCGGGCATTTTCCATATAGAAGCTGACCAGTGCTCTGGTTTGGGCCTGTCCCTCAGGGGAGTAGACTGCTTCAGCTCCCCGCTGCACAATGTAGGAGACGCCATTGAACTTGGTGGATTGGCGACGGTTCCACAATTTCCAGAGTTCCCTATCAGAACCATCGGAAGCCCTTGCGGTCAAGGTTTTGGGTACAACGGTGAAGGCGCAGCGGGTGCCGGTAAAACCCGCATTTTTGGAAAAGGAACGAAATTCGATCGCGCATTCCCTGGCTCCCTCAATTTCGTAAATCGAATGGGGAATCGCTGGATCGGTAATAAATGCCTCGTAGGCCGCATCAAAAAAGAGAATGGAGCCGTGAGCACGGGCGTAGTCTACCCAGGCTTGCAGGTGTTCTCTGGTAGCCGTTGCTCCCGTGGGGTTATTGGGGAAGCAGAGGTAGATCAGATCCACTTTTTGAGTGGGGATCGTTGCTGTGAAGTTATTTTCAGCAGTGATTGGCAAATAAACCAGTCCTGCGTACTCCCCTTTTTCGTTCGCTTCTCCAGTGTGTCCAGCCATAACGTTGGTATCCACGTATACGGGATACACCGGGTCAGTAACCGCGATCGTGTTGTCGTTACCAAAGATGTCCAGGATGTTGCCAGTGTCACACTTGGAGCCATCGGAGATAAAGATTTCAGAGGCATCAATGTCGCAGCCGCGGGACTGAAAATCATGGGCGGCAATCTTTTCCCGCAGCCAGGGATAGCCCTGCTCTGGGCCATAGCCTCTGAACGTGGCGCGATCGCCCATTTCTTCGACTGCCGCAATCATGGCAGTGCGACAGGCTTCTGGTAACGGTTCTGTGACGTCGCCAATTCCCAACCGAATGATTCTGGCATCCGGGTTTGCTTCGGCGAATGCGTTCACCCGCCGGGCAATTTCGGGAAATAGGTAACCTGCCTTGAGTTTGAGGTAATTATCGTTGATGGTTGCCATAATGATCGCTTCCAAGTACCCTAGAGTGGCTTTCCCAGGTTTAGCTTCCCCAACAGAAGTCAGAACCCCTCTGCCTGATGGGTGTTAACGATAGCAATTTCTGTTCCAACGGAGGACACCCTGCCAGGACGGAAGCGAGGTGTACCTCATAGAAGTGAAAATCGCTATGTTTCCTGGGTTACCCAGCGACATAAACCGCTGTAAACCAGCTTACTGCCAATCGTAATCCAAGCCCAATTCTCAGAACGATGCTAAGAAATGCTGAAAATTGACCTGCATAACTGGTATCGCCATTAAATAGCAAGGCTGCATTATCGTCCAGGACTGAACCTTTGCCAGAAAAGCCTGCTACCACCGGGCCGCTGTCTTTACAAAAGCAGCAACCTGCCATCCCAGACCAGCAGAGGTGCACTTATGCGGCATCTACTTCTTGACCCGCAGTTCGTGGATATTCCATAATCCCCAACTGGGTAGGCCTGTGTATTTCAAGCCATCGACTGTATGGCGGGCTGCCATCAGGGCCGAGTCATTCACCAGTAGCAGAATGGGAAGCTGCTCCTGCACAAGGCGTTGAAAATCGGCGTAGATGGCTTTGCGTTTGGTTTCGTCTAATTCCCGCGCTCCGGCGATGAAGAGGCGATCAATTTCCTTTTCATAATCCGTTACCTGCCAGCCCTGAATCGGTGGCTGTTGGCCCGGTTGGGGAGCAAGATTGAAGTAGTGGGAGGCTCCATTGCTCATCCAAAAGTTGGCAGAACTGTGGGGTTCGATGCCACCCGTAAAGCCAATGATATGGGCATCCCAATCCCGCGTTGTCGAAATTTTGTCGCCCAGGGTGTTGAAATTAATGGCGTTAAAGTCTACTTGAATGCCGATTCTTGCCAGGTCTTGCTTAATTTGGGAACCGATCGCCACCCGGACTAGATTGCTGGCATTTGTCAACAGCGTGAACCGCACCCGGTTTCCCTCTGAATCCAGTAGTTGTCCCTGGTGATTGTATTGAAACCCAGCCTTCAACAAAAGATCCTTCGCTTTTTGTGGATCGTATTCGTAAACCTTCAAGCCATCCTTGGGTGATAGGAAATAGGGGCTCTGGACTGAAATCGGAGAATTTTGAATGACTCCCAAACCGCGAAACAGGTTGACGTTGATGCGATCGCGATCAATCGCATGGGCCACAGCCTGCCGAAAGGCCAGATTATTGAACCAGCGGGATTTAACGGGGTCCACAATCGGTTTACCGCTAGCATCCTGGGCCTTGTTCAAATTAAATGCCATGTAGAGGATGCCCGACCAGGGACCGCCATTGTAGACCTGAAAGTTGCCTCGCTTCTCTTCCCGTTTCAGCAGCGAGTAATATTCCGGGCGAAGGGGACGGGAATCGCCCATTACGTCTAAATCACCGGATCGAAAGCGGAGCAGTTGGGTATCGGTGCTCTCCACAAATTGCCAGACAATCCGGTCAATATAAGGCAGTGAATTACCCTGAGCATCTTTGCGCCAGTAGTAGGGATTGCGGCGAAACACAAGGCGTTGACCTGCTGTGTAACTCTCCAGCAAAAAGGGACCGTTGACGATAATTTGTTCTGGTGGAGTATCCGTATTCCAGGTGGAAATAAACTTCAGGTTGCCATCTGAGCCCTTAGTTCGCAACGTTTCTGCCAGCGCATGTTTGGGCATGATCAAAACGCCATCGGGAGCAGAAGTGGCCCGCAGTAAAGGGGCAAAGGGTTCTGGCAGCAGAAATTCGACGCGGCGATCGCTCAACTTGCGCACCTGGGGAAACAACCCCTTGGGGCCAATCCGCAGACTATCTTTGGCATCCGTCGGAATGTCTGGGTTAGCCACAATATCCCGATAGGTAAAAACCACATCATCCGCAGTCAGGGGGTGTCCATCCGACCATTTCAACCCTTGGCGCAGGGTAAACACAATCTGCTTTTTATCCGCTGACATTTCCCAGGATTCCGCCAGAGCAGGTTCCACTTCTCCCGTCACTCCGTTTTCACGGGTCAACCCTTCGTAGGCAAACAAAAAAATGTTGGGAAAGGACTGATTATTTGCATAGTTGAATGTTTTGGGATCGGTGAGCGCACTCAATACAAGCTGCGAACCCTGGGCGGCCCGGCTGCGGAAGTTAGAAGGGTGGCAACCGGATAACAGCAAAAGCAGCAAACTGGCCAGCCCGGTTATCAGGAATGGGAGCGATCGCAGTTGAAGTTTCTGATAAATCGTCACGGAATAGTGTAGAACCCATCGAATTCCTAGCATTTCGATCCTACTGGATGGATTGGTAATGTTCCAGTACAGCTTATGAGGGTAAATTTCAGGCATCAGTCACACAGGATAAGGCAGACATCTCCTCACACCTCACTCGCAACGGCTGAGGGTGCGATAGGAAGGTAGAAGAGGGCTGCACTGGCTGATCTCTCATAACGAGGTGGGTCTGATAAGGTAATGATGAATGGCATCAGCACTATCATTAACCACTCAAAAAACACGACGATTGGGGCACTACCCGCAATGGTGAGAGATGCTTTTCCATGGTGCAGAGTTAGCTCAGAATTGCCCTCCCAATTATTGCGGATAAATTAGAATTTTATAGGTTTCAGGAGTTGGCGAAACGGCTCGTTCTACGGCGACAGCCAGATCTTTCAGGGGATAGCGATCGCTCACCAGCGCATCCACATCAATCCATTTATTGAATACAATGTCTGCGGCCAGTTGTTGCACCCGGAAGGAGGAACTGTAGCTGCCCATCAAGTCGATCTCGCGGCGATAGAGGATGTTGGGATTGATGGGAATTTCGACCTCATCGGGAAATTCGGCAAAGAAGAGAATTTTGCCGCCCTTGCGAGTGCAGTCCAGTGCCTGGAAGAAAGCCTTCTCGCTGGGAACCGCCAGCAGGCTGGTATCAACCCCCAGCCCTCTGGTAAGCCCATGAACTTTGGCTGGCAAATCAGGGTCGCGAGCATTAAAGGCCGCATCCGCACCCACTTCCAGTGCCTTTTCAACCCGGCTGGGAATCAAGTCCGTGGCAATCGCCCGTGCCCCAAAATACTTCACCAGCATGATAAACATCAGCCCAATTGGTCCCGCCCCAGTAATTAAAACGGTTTGACCGGGTTGCACCTGGGCTTTCTTGACGGCCTTCAGGCAACAATTGGTTGGCTCCACAAAACTGGCCTGCTCAAAGGTAATCCCATCGGGAATTTGCATCAAACCGCCATTACGCACAATATGCCCTGGCACTTTGACATATTCTGCAAACCCGCCACCACTGGGGGCAAAGCCAGCCGTTGTGGTGATGTTTTTGTAGACATCGCACATGGAGAAGTTGTCATTGAGGCAATAAGCGCAGTGCATACAGGGAATGTGGTGCAACACGACGACGCGATCGCCCACCTGCCAGCCCTTCACCTCAGAACCAACCGCTGCAATAGTTCCAGCGGTTTCGTGCCCAAAAATGCGCGGGGGTTCGTAGAGCGGATAGCGAATCTTTTTAATATCAGACTGGCACAACCCCACAACCCTCACCTGGACCAGCACCTCATCCGGCAAAATTTCCGGGGTTGGGATTTCTTCGTAACTCAGTTGATTAACTCCCCGAAACACCTGCGCTTTCATTGTTAATACCTCAAGAGCCTCTCAGGTAGACTCTATCATTCCAGCGGAGATGCTGCATAAACATCTGCCGGGTCTAGAGATAGATAATAGCAAGCAATCTCCTCGTTGCATACCGCTACAAAAATCTTCGACAGCCTGTCTTTTGACTTAGGGGTACACGCTTCTCAAAATGAAAAATGTTCTGCCGATTCGTTGAATAGAAAGAGTACTCATGAAAAGCATTCTGTCATTGACGATTGGGATGATCGCCCTTCTGATCCTGACTTTTGCCCGTCCTGTTCTTGCTGCAGATGTGGCCCTCGGTGCCAAAGTTTTTAGTTCCAACTGTGCTGCCTGCCACGTGAACGGGGGCAATGTGGTGTTAGCCAGTAAAACCCTCAAAGCCGAAACCTTGAAACAGTTTGGCATGGACTCTGCGGATGCCATCATTAATCAGGTCAAAAATGGCAAAAACGCAATGCCCTCATTTAAGGGACGGCTAACGGATGAGCAAATTGAAGCTGTGGCAGCCTACGTGCTGGATCAGTCTTCAAAGGGCTGGAAGTAGCAATTGCACCCTGGTCAACATCTGGAGGAAAGAGTAAGGGATGATGCAAAAAGGCTGGGGGCTAGTCAGGATACTGGCGGGTGGTATACTATGGGTTCCAACTGTTGCGATCGCGGATCTTTTTCCTCCTCACCCCCCACTATATGCCCACGATAGGCTGGGAACACCTCACCAGGGTGAGGCTCCTCATCGTCATTCTACGGCTGAAATTCCTCCAGGACAGCCTGTTCCTACTGTGCAGTTGATTGTGCACCCCGATGCACTGAAGGGATGGAATCTGGAGCTTCAAACTACCAATTTCGTGTTTGCGCCTGAGCGTGTGAATACTAAAGGCAGCTTTCATGAAGGGCATGCTCACCTCTACATTGATGATAGGAAAATCACCCGTCTCTACAGCAACTGGTATTACCTGGGTGTCTTGCCTCCTGGTGAGCACAAAATTCGAGTCACGTTGAATACCAATGCCCATGAGACTCTGGTCCATAATGGTCAGCCTATTCAGGCGACTGCTACTGTTCAAGTGAAGGAAGCACCATAGGCAATCGCAGCTTAAACGTCGTTCGCCCTGTGCCACTTTCTAGCTCAATATCTCCGCCCAGCCGTTCTGCCAATTTCTTCACCAGCGCCAGCCCCAAACCTGTGCCACCGTGCTTCCAGGGGTCGTTGCTGGGAATGCGGTAGAACTTTTCAAAGATGCGATCACGCTCGTGTTCAGGGATTTCAACCCCTGTATTGGTGATGCAAATCTGGAGCAAGGGAGGAAGGGAAAGAATTGGAAGGGAACTGCTACCCTTCATTCTGTGACCTTCTTTCTTCTCCACACTAACTTCAATTTGTTCTCTAGCTGGAGTGTATTTGCAAGCATTAGTTAGTAATTCGCTTAGCAACCGCTCCAGGTAGGTTACATCAGTGATAAGCACAGGCAGATGATCAGGAATATTAATCTTGAGCTGCTGTTGTTGACTTTGGGCGCGTTCCACAAAGGGCTCTATCAGATGAATGAGCCAGGGTTTAAGGTTAACTTGGGTTGGGTTTAGGGATACGTTTCCATCATCCAGACGGGAAAGGTCGAGCAGATCGTTAATCAGATTGATCTCACGCTGACATTCATCTTTGAGAATGGTCAGGTAGTGGGCGACTTTTGGAAGAGGATTCTTTCCTGTTTTGGACTTCTGGCCTCGAATTCCGGTTTCCTCTTTGAGCGCAATTTCCAGCATCTGAGTTGCCATCTTGATGTTGGACATGGGGGTGCGCAGTTCGTGGGAAACGGTGCTGAGGAAATCATCTTTTAGCTGGTTGAGCCTTTCCAGTTCTTGAACCTGGGCCTGGGCTGCCTGGTACAGACGAGCCTGCCGCAGAGCGATCGCACACTGGTTAGCGACCTGTTGCACCAGTCGAATGTCCTGTTCGCTAAAACTATAGTCGGCCTGGTTCACCAGCCATAAATCGCCTAACACTCCCTGGTCATCAAAAATGGGGCAACAAAGCATGGCTGCTCGCCCCCGTCTGGGATTGGGCACCAATGAGCAAAACTGGAAGTGCTGGCCCAGCAGAATCTGGCTGTAAATCTCTGGGAAATCAACAATTTTGGATACGCGCCCGTGGGAGGGAACATCTGCTCCGTTAGTGTACTCGTAGTAGATGGTGGAGGTTCCCAAATTAAAGTCAAACAATGCTGCATTACAACAGCGAATGCTAAGTACCCGCGCCAATTCCTCCACAGCACTCTGCAAAATCTGATTTTCATCTAGTGAGTCACGCACCTTATCGGTAATTCGCTTCAGCGTTGATTCAAACTCGTAGGCTTGCTGAAGTTGATTGGTGCGCTTTTCCACTTCCTTTTCCAGATCAGAATTGAGTTGCTGCACCTGGTGATAAAGCTCAGCCTGCTGAATTGCAATTCCCACCTGGCCTGCTAGCTGCTTCAATAGCTCCACTTCGGTGGGTTGCCACTGTCGGGGTGTCGAGCATTGATGGGCAATAAGAAGGCCCCAAAGGCTTTCCAGTGGTTCGCCAGAAGTTTCTGTATGGCAGAGGATGGGAACGACAATTTTGGCTTTCACGCCTAACTGATGCAGAGAATCGACCAGACAGGGAGAAAGCCCATCCTGTTCAATGTCCATGACAGCCCGAACCTGCCCCCGCTGATAGAGCTGGCGGCACCCTGCCGGAAAAATTTCGGAGGACAATACCTGTCCGATGATGGAAGGGCAATTATTCGCAACCGCTTCTGTAATCACAAAACCAGCCTTATCGGATGCAATCCGGTAGATCAGCACCCGATCCGCTTGCAGCAATTGCCGCACTTCGTTGACAGTTTTGTTAAGAATCTCATCTAGATTGAGTGATTGGCGAATTCGTTGCGTAACTTTCCCAATCAAAGATTCGTATTCAGCCTGCGATCGCAACTGTTGTTCCAGGTGTTTGCGTTCAGTAATGTCCTGCGTCGTTCCATACAACCGAATCACTTGCCCCTGGTTGTCTAGAACCGTCTGCCCTCGAATTTCAAGGTGCTGAACCGAACCGTCAGGCTTTAACCGTCGCAAGTCGAGGATATAAGGAGTACCCGTGGAAATGGCCTGCTGCACAGCCTGCCTGAGCCTCTCCCCATCTTCGGGGTAGAACCATTGAAGCAGTTCGGGATAGCTGGGCTCAAACTCCGCGGAATTCACCCCATAAATCTGGAACTGTTCTTTTGACCAGGTTGCTTTGCCGGTAGTGAGGTCATATTCCCAGGTACCAAGGTGGGCAATTTTCTGGGCCGCTGCCAGCCTGGCTTCACTCTGCCGCAGGTTTTCTTCCGCCAGTTTACGCTGGGTAATATCGGTGCTGGTGCCGATCCATTCCCGCACCTGCCCATTGGGGGAGCGTACCGGCACTCCACGAGCAATGATGTGCCGTACTTCACCATTGGCCGTTAGGATGCGGTACTCTGCCTCGTAGGGTGTCTGCGTAGCAACTGCATGCCTCCACGCTTGCAAAACCCATTCACGGTCTTCAGGGTGAACGGCATTGAGCCAGCCATAGCCACGATGCTCGTCTAGAGTTTGCCCCGTTAATTTTGCCCAGGCAGGAGTGACTGACAGGGAAAGGCCTTCTGCATCTGTAATCCAGACAGCCTGGGAAGTGGCAACAACCAGTGAGCGATAACGGGCTTCGCTTTCGGTTAAGGTCTGTTCAACTTGTCGTTGTCGTTGCAATTCTGTATAGAGTCGGTCATAGGCAGTTTGCAGGTCTGTAATGCGTTGCTCAATCTGTTGCTCTATCTCCCGGTTGAGCTGATACAGTTCCTGGTTCAGTTGCTGAATTGTCTGTTCTGCCTGCTGCTGTTCAGTTACGTCTCGCAGGACCAGCAGGCTGAGCTCTGGCAAAATATTGGGAGTGAAGGTGTATTTGACTTCTCGCCAGGTATCAAGGCATTTCAGGTGGAGTTTCCCGGTAGATTGGGATTGAAGTTCTGAATCCTGCCAGGGGAGCAGGTGATTGGGGTCTGATTTAATGAAGTCGGCCATCGCCCGTCCAATGATTTCTTCCCTACCAAGTCCAAGAAATTCGCAGGCAGCAAAATTAACATCAACCGCGATCGCTGCCGTATCAACCAGCACCATCGCATCCATCGCGGCTTCCAAAAATGCTCGCAGCGGATAGCTGAGAAGATGTTCAGTCAAAGGCTTACCCTCGCTGGCATTGCTGCCCCATCCTGCGGTAAAAATCTGGGTTTAATCTGCAACCGTCATACACCTAATTTAAAGCCTATCCAGAAATGAAACTGAAGAAGGACGCAACCCCTTTTCAGGGATGGCAAAGAGTGGACGTAGCTTGTTGCCTCGATCAGAACTCAAAACTCCCTTATCCATCCGTCGATCCTCCAATCCTTCCCTAGGGTAATGTTTGTCCAGTACGCTTTTCGACATAATCTAGGATGGTTTGGTAACCGGTTGGGTCATTCTGCTGATTGACGATGACTGTGGTATTGCCATCGAGCAGAGCAAACGAGATTCTGCCATTGGGCAAATAGCAAAAAGCAGTCACCCGATCCAGGTCAATCACATACGTATTTCGGTCATACGTGATTTTGATCCAGTAAGCCACAGAACATCCTCACATGAGCCACCCTGGCAATGGTGCCTTCGGTAGTACTCCAGAAATGTTGTTTACGTTTGTAGGGAAGTTCCCTGGAACGTTCCTACAGATATAGCTCTCAGATATAGCTCTACACAAATGCGTCAGGACATTGGAATTAGAAAGGGAGTGGGGGCTTCGCCCCCAGCCAGGGGTTCCACCCCTGCACCCGGTTCTAACCACAACGACTACCGCTATAACAACCACAGGTTTAGAACACGATCGCTGACTCTTATCCTATTCCACTGTTATGACACCTCAACCGGAGGAACGTCTGCGGGGTATGCCCCTGAATAACCGGATCTGGCTTCGACTCCTGTTTCTATTTTTCCACCCCCCCCTTGATTAGATTCATTCCCAGGGAAAGAAAGGGATATTCCCAACGCAGCCTGAACAAAACCTTTAAATAAAGGATGGGGACTGCTGGGGCGGGATTGAAATTCCGGATGGAACTGGGTGGCGATAAAGAAGGGATGGTCAGGTAATTCAATGATTTCTACTAACCGACCATCCGGTGAAGAACCACTGACCACGTATCCTGTTTCCATAAACAGGTTGCGGTAGGCATTGTTGAACTCATAGCGGTGACGGTGGCGCTCGTAAATCACTTCCTCCTGGTACAGATTAAAGGCCAGGGTGTTGGGAGCTAACCGACAGGGATAAAGCCCCAAACGCATGGTGCCACCCAGGTCTACTACGTCCTGTTGTTCGGGTAACAGATTGATCACCAGGTTTTGAGCCTCTGGATCAAATTCGGCACTGTTGGCACTTTCCAGCCCAACAACGTGACGGGCCCACTCGATCACGGAACACTGCATCCCCAGACACAACCCCAGGAAGGGAATTTGGTGGATGCGAGCGAAGTTGATAGCCGCTATTTTGCCATCCACCCCTCGAATGCCAAAACCACCGGGAACAATAATCCCATTGACTCCTTCTAAATAGCGCTGGGGACCATGTTCCTGAACGTCTTCAGAGTTGACCCAACGAATGTTAAGTTCGCTATCAAGGGCGATCGCCGCATGGCGCAGCGCTTCCACCACGGAGAGATAGGCATCGCTGAGGCGGACATACTTACCCACAATCGCAATTTCCACCTGTTTACTGGGGCAGTAGAGACGATCAACCAGGGTTGCCCACTGGGTCAGATCGGGAGTACGCTGCTCCAGCCCCAACAAATCAAGGGTCTGATTTGCCAATCCTTCCCGTTCCAGAATCAGGGGCACTTCATAAATACTTCTGGCATCCTGAGAAGTCACCACACACTCGACTGGAACATCACAGAAGTTGGAGATTTTTTCCTTTAGCCCGGCAGGGAGGGGGCGATCGCAGCGGCAGACCAGAATATCGGGCTGAATCCCGATCGACCGCAACTCCTTCACCGAGTGCTGGGTTGGTTTGGTCTTCATCTCACCTGCCGATGGAATGAAAGGAATCAACGTCACATGCATGTAAAGCACATTCCGCCGCCCACCTACATCTTTACGAAACTGACGGATCGCTTCCAGAAACGGCAACGACTCAATATCCCCAACCGTGCCGCCAATTTCGGTAATGACCACGTCCGGGTTCGTGTTCTTTGCCACGCGCAAAATGCGCTCTTTAATCTCATTGGTGATATGAGGAATCACCTGTACCGTCCCCCCCTGGTAGTCTCCCCGACGCTCCTTATTCAGCACCGCCTGATAGATAGAACCCGTTGTCACACTGTTAAGTCGCGACATCGACGTGTCAGTAAACCGCTCATAGTGTCCCAAATCCAGATCGGTTTCCGCCCCATCTTCAGTGACAAATACTTCTCCATGTTGAAAGGGGCTCATCGTACCTGGATCAACATTGATGTAAGGATCCAGCTTCAGAATTGAAACCGAGTAATCCCGCGATTTGAGTAACCGTCCCAAACTGGCTGCTACAATGCCTTTGCCAATGCTAGAAACAACACCACCGGTTACAAATACAAATTTCGTCATAGCACGTGAGGAGCCAGAATTCCTGGAGTAACCAGTTCATTCTGCCACATGGTTTGGTTGGGAGGGAGTAGGGAGCAGGAGGGGGGAGGGGTGAACAAGGGCTGGGAACTGGGAGCCAGTGACTATAGAAGTTTTGAGTTTTGAGTTAGCTCTGCCTGTCGCCTGTCTGTTGACTGTTAGCTCTTAGCCCCCAACCCCCAACCCCTAACCCCTAACCCCTAGCCCCTCAGCCCCTGGTACTCTGTCAAATTGAATTTGACGGTTAGCGAATACCCAGGAAGTTGATGGGGGTTAAATTTTGAGGGTCTGCGACCCGTCAAAATTTTCCTGGCGAAACACTATGGCCTGTGGCTTTTAGCTATAGTCAGGGGTTCCATCCCTGCACCCCGTCCTACTACAATCACGACTGCTATAAATTGCAACAGAACGTAATGAAATCGGCGAGTAGTCAGGTAACAGAACGTTTTAGACTTTTAAGAAGCGATGAAGCGATGATCCTGCAATGGGCTGAGCCGCAGGGCATAGCAACCCTGGGAGTGGGCGATTTAGCCATTTTGTGAACAGATCGCTGCTATTCTCAACCTGTTATGAGGACCTTTACAGTTTTTAGCCTTTTAGCAACCCTATGTTTCCAACTCACCGTCCCCGTCGTCTCCGTAGCCATCCGCAGCTTCGCCGCATGGTGCGTGAAACTGTTTTGACGACCAGTGATCTGATCTACCCCTTGTTTGCTGTTCCAGGTCAGGGGATCGCGAATGAAGTGCGATCAATGCCGGGTGTGTTCCAGCTTTCGGTGGACAAAATTGTTGAGGAAGCCAAGGAAGTTTATGACCTGGGTATCCCTGCCATCATCCTGTTTGGCATCCCCGAAGATAAAGATACCGATGCAACGGGAGCCTGGCACGATTGCGGCATTGTGCAAAAGGCAGCAACGGCAGTGAAGGAAGCAGTTCCAGACCTGATTATTATTGCGGATACCTGCCTCTGTGAATACACTTCCCACGGTCACTGTGGCTATCTGGAGGTGGGTGATTTGACTGGCCGGGTGTTGAATGACCCCACGCTGGAATTGCTGAAGAAGACAGCGGTTTCCCAGGCAAAAGCGGGGGCCGATATTATTGCACCCTCGGGCATGATGGATGGTTTTGTGCAGGCCATTCGGGAAGGGCTGGATGCTGCCGGGTTCCAGGATACGCCGATCCTGTCCTATGCAGCAAAGTATGCCTCGTCCTACTATGGCCCATTCCGGGATGCGGCAGAATCTGCACCCCAGTTTGGCGATCGCCGCACCTATCAAATGGACCCCGGCAACAGCCGCGAAGCCCTTAAGGAAATTGAACTGGATCTCACCGAAGGGGCCGATATGTTAATGGTGAAGCCTGCCCTGGCCTACATGGACATCATCTGGCAGGTGAAGCAGGCATCCAACGTACCCGTTGCCGCCTACAACGTCTCTGGCGAATACTCCATGATCAAAGCCGCTGCCCTCAATGGCTGGGTTGATGAAGAACGGATCGTTATGGAAACCCTGACCGGTTTTAAGCGGTCAGGTGCAGACTTGATTCTGACCTATCACGCCAAGGACGCCGCTCGCTGGCTCGGTGCATAAGTTTTTCATCAGGATGCTCTACAAAAACCAGAGGGGGCCTCCGCCTCCTTTGGTTTTCGAGTTGTTAGTGGTTGGTTCTTATACCAATTCTCGATTTTGGATTTGCGATTTTGGATTGACAAATACTGAAGCTTGAGAGGGTTCTAGTCTGTTCATCTGTAGCCCTACTTTGAAGAATTGGTAACAGTTGTTGGAGGGAGGTGAGTTTTGAGTTCTGATCCAGGCGACGGGCAACCGGCGACGGGCAACAGGGATGATGGAGTGGATGAGCTTTGGGTTTTCACCCTACCCCTAGCCGTTAGTGACTCCTAGCCCCAGTCCCTGCCTCTTACCTCCTGGCTTCTAGCCCCTCGCACCTCCCTCCTCTCTCCTCACTCGCTCTGGTTCCCGTCTCCTAGATGGAGTAATAGAGCGGAAAAGCCTTTGCTTCCTTAGGCTTCACAAAAACTCGCTGTTGGGGTTTCAAATTGAGTTCATCGAAGCGATCGCGGGTGAGGTGGGCCGTTACGACCTGGCCATCGTCCAGTGTCAGCTCCGCCTGAATTTCCCAACCCAGGTGAATGATACGGCTGACGCGGGCAGGAACCGATGAACTATTAGGTGCGGTCTCAACCAGAATATCCTGGGGTCGCAGGAATACTTCTGGATGGGCTGATTCAAACCCGTTGGCTTCAAAGATGCGGGAGGTGCTGGGTAATACGTTCACGGGACCAATGAAGCTCATCACAAACGCACTGGCAGGATGGTCATAAATCTCTGCTGGGGTTCCAATCTGTTCCACCCTGCCCTTGTTCATCACCACGATTTCATCTGCCACTTCCATGGCTTCTTCCTGGTCATGGGTAACAAACACCGTTGTCACATGCACCTCATCGTGCAAACGGCGCAGCCAGGCCCGCAGATCTTTCCGAACTTTGGCATCCAGCGCTCCAAAGGGTTCATCCAGCAACAACACCTTGGGTTCTACAGCCAGTGCCCGTGCCAGGGCTACCCGTTGCCGCTGTCCTCCAGAAAGCTGTGAAGGGTAGCGATCGCCCAACCCCGCTAGCTGCACCAGTTCCAGCAACTCCTCCACCCGCGCTTTCACCTTTGCCTGCGGTACTTTCCGGATTTCCAGGGCAAAGGCAATGTTCTTACGTACTGTCATGTGCTTAAACAGCGCATAGTGTTGAAACACAAATCCAATCCCGCGGTTTTGAACGCTGCGATGGGTAGCATCTTCTCCGGTGAGCAAGATTCTGCCTTCATCGGGAGTTTCTAACCCTGCAATTAACCGCAACAGTGTTGATTTCCCTGATCCCGACGGTCCTAATAACGCCACCAAGGAACCACTTTCAATTTCCAGGTTGACGCTGTCTACCGCTTTGAAGCTGCCAAACCGCTTGGATACATTCTCAACAACGATGCCCATCCTAAACCCCAGTTTTCTGATGGATTTACTGTAGTTTATATCATGAGCCGGAGCTCATCGGTTTGCAAAAACTTGCTTTTTCCTGGCAGGAATAGCTGAGATTCCCAAAAAGAATGCTTTAGAATAGAAAGGTTGTCAAAAATTATCCACTACAATGGCAGTCCCCAAGAAGAAAACCTCCAAATCCAAGCGTGACAAGCGCAAGGCAACCTGGAAGCGGAAAGCAACCTTCCAGGCACAGAAGGCACTTTCCATTGGCAAGTCAATTCTGACCGGACGGGCAGAAGGTTTTGTTTATCCACAAAACGAAGACGAAGACGAAGACGAGTAGAGCGGTGGGGCGGAAAGCCCTGTTCCAAGCTCTTTATCCAGATCTTTCCGACCGTTTATGGAGCAGCGAGGTCAGAGCGATGCCTGGTAAATTCTTTCAGAAACCGTGGAAAGAGTTGGCTGAACGGGTTCCCCCCGGTCAACATCTGACAAAAGGCTTTCCCGTCCTGACCTATGGCGATACTCCCCAGGTGAGTCGGGACACCTGGCAATTTCGGGTTTGGGGTTTGGTCAAAGAAAACAAAACCTTTACCTGGAATGATTTTATGGCAATGCCCCAAACAGACTTTACTGCCGATTTTCACTGTGTAACTACCTGGTCAAAGCTGGATGTGCAGTGGACGGGGGTTCGCGTGGTTGATTTTATACGCCACCTTGACGTTGACCCAAGAGCGATGCATGTGATGGAGCATTGCTACGGTGGCTACACAACTAATCTTTCAATGGATGACTTCCTGCGGGAGGAGAATTTTTTTGCTCACACTCTATTTGGTGAACCACTACCACCCGATCACGGAGGACCGATGCGGTTAGTGGTACCCCATCTGTATGCCTGGAAAAGTGCCAAGTGGATTAACGGCCTGGAATTTCTGGATCACATGGAGCTTGGTTTTTGGGAACGGAATGGGTATCACCATCGGGGTGAACCCTGGGCAGAAGAGCGCTACAGCGTTTTGTAGAAGGTAGAAGAATGTAGAGGATGAGCAAAGAAACCCGCTCATCAAAATAAATAGCAGAATAGTTACAAGCGACTTCTTGCTTTGCAGCCTTTGCATTTTTTCAGACAAACTTTGACTATTCTAATTTCCCCATGAAGGATTATGGGTAGTGCCCAAACCATAATGATTTTTGAGTCGTTAATAATGGCGGCTAGTGTCGCTCATCATTACCTTGTCAGATCTACCAGATTACGTCAACTCTTTGGATAACTGAGCAGGCAGTTTGACGATGAATGTACTGCCCCGTCCGACTTCTGATTTCACTTCGATCGCCCCATTGTGGGCTTCTACAATTCGGCGAGAGAGATGAAGTCCTAACCCACTCCCCCCCCGACGATGGCTTCCCTGAACAAAGCTTTCAAACAGGGTTGGTTGGTCTTCAGCCGGAATGCCGGGGCCAGAATCTTCTACTTCCAGGATGACCCAATCTGGAGATGCGGGATTGGATCCCAGCCGGATTTTGACATAGCCAGAGTCGGTGAACTTAATGGCATTGCCGATCAGGTTTATAATCACCCGCCGCAGTTCCAGGCGATCGCCCATTATCGTATCGATGGGTTGTCCATTCTCCTGTCCAGTTCCTTCAAAGGTTAGTGTCAGTTTTTTGTCGGTGGCCAGAGGAGTGAGTTCTCCCACCACTTCCTGAATTAACTTGGACAGGTTGACTGGTGAAAAGGTCAGCCGCTTGCGACCAGCTTCGTAGCGATAAACCTCCAGCAAGGTATTGACCATCGTGAGCAGATTTTGGTTACTGCGGAGCATGGTGCCAATTGCTTCCTGCATTGCCGGGGTCAGATCTCCGAGTGCTCCCTGTTGCATCAAGTTCAGCATTCGGTCTGCCGCCACCAGGGGAGTCCGAAGATCGTGGGTCAAACGGGAGACAAAATCCTCCCGTTGGCGAGCGATTTGATCCCGCTCATCCACACTGTGCTTGAGTCGCAGGAGTGATTGCACCCGCGCCACCAGTTCATCAAATTCGACAGGTTTACGAATAAACTCGTCTGCTCCCGTATCCAGTCCCCGCACAACACTGGGTTGGTCATAGGCAGTGATCAGCAAAATTGGCAGGAAGGGCAGGTTAGGATTCTGGCGAATCCGGCGGGTGACCTCAAACCCATCCATCTCAGGCATCATCACGTCCAGCAGGAGCAGATCTGGGGGTGATTTCTCGATATATGCTAGGGCTTCCCGTCCACTGTTGGCAACATCAATGTGATACCCCTCTTCCTGTAACAGGGTTTGAATCAGGAAACAGTTATCTGGCAAATCATCGACGACTAAGATGCGATCAGGTCTAGCCCGTCTTAACAGAGGAGACTGAATCATGTTAATGGAACGGAGATTTAAAGATGGGTTCATCTGATATATACAAAACGATTTAGTTATCAAATATAAAAATATTTACAGAACTATATACTTTCAGACTTCTTTCCTTCGGAGGATCTTGTTTGTGGCAATTCCTAAAAGTTCCTGATATCACTAAATAATTCTCTTAGATCCTGCACTAACCAGGAATTTCCACGGTTCTTCCGGCTTGCCGGTGAAAGAGTCGCTTACGCGACTCTTTCATCTAAAACAAAATCCCTGAAATATTGATTTTATTTTGGTGATAAGCAAGGCTTATCACCAAACTCCCAGGAGAGCCATTTCCACTTTATGATTCGCTATATGATTCGCTATAAGGTGGTTGTCGGGGAATGTCGCTACAATATCTCAGGGGATGTTTGAGAGAACGCCTGGGAATACAGGTGAACAGTCAGATAGGCAAAGTTCTGATTTAAAGATGGAGTTGAATGAATGTCCTGTCGATTTGCCTACGGAGCAAGCGTTGTCAACGGGACAGGTGCAACAGCTTTCTCCGGCAGCCCTGGCGTATTTAGGAGATGCCGTCTACGAACTTTATATCCGTCGTCAACAACTGTTTCCTCCCAAGCGAATTCAAACCTATCATCAACACGTGGTTGCCCGGGTCAGGGCAGAGAGTCAGGCCAGAGATTTGCGATCGCTCCTTCCCCATCTCTCTTCCAATGAATTAGAAGTGGTTCGTCGGGGAAGAAATGCAGCGACTGGCCGCTCTAAACGAATCGATTTAGAAACCTATCAGCAGGCAACCAGTCTCGAAACCCTGATTGGCTATCTCTACCTCACCGATCCCCAACGCCTCATGCAACTCTTGTCTCAATTAGAGACTGTCTTATCTGATACCCCTCCCTAACGATTTGGCTCCCCTTTGTTTGCTCACTACGGTGAGAAGCGTTTCTTGTCTGTAATTTAATTCCTGGCTCCAATCCAAATGACTCCCAAAAGAACCCACTCTAATTCTCCCCAGCGATCGCGCAAAGACCCTGCCGCTAAGCCCAAAAGAAAGCAGATTGCTGTTCCCAAACGCTCTGCCCACACCGCTCAAGCAGCACCAATTTTGAAAAAAAAGGAAGTCCATCAGGAACCAGTAGCTCCATCACCGGTGGAGAACCTGGAAGATTCGGATTTGATATACGGTCGCCACTCGGTTCTTGCAGCTTTGGAAAGCCAGCGCAACCTCAACCGAATCTGGATTACCCCTCGCTTGCGATACGATCCCCGCTTTCATTCCCTCCTTGTTCAGGCAAAAGCCAATGGGACGGTCATTGACGAAGTTGATTCTCAACGGCTCGACCGCATGACCCATCGAGCCAGTCATCAGGGAGTGGTAGCTCAGGTTGCTCCCTATAAATACCTTGAACTCACAGAGTTAATTGATCGTGCTAAAGCCGCTTCAGAGCAACCAGTCCTGGTCGTTGCAGACGGTATTATCGATCCCCAAAACTTGGGCTCCATTATTCGAACAGCAGAGGCCGTGGGAGCCCAGGGTTTAGTCATTCCGCAGCGGCGGGCCGTGGGGATTACATCTACCGTAATGAAAGTTGCTGCGGGTGCGCTGGAAACGTTTCCAGTAGCCAGGGTGGTCAATCTCAGCCGTGCGCTCGAAGAGTTGAAAGAAGCCAATTTTTGGATTTACGGAACGGCAGCCAATGCGGCTGAACCGCTGCATATGGTTCAGTTTTCGGGAGCGATCGCCCTGGTCATTGGCTCCGAAGGGGACGGGTTGAGTTTACTGATCCAGCGCTCCTGTGACCACCTGGTATCGATTCCCCTGCATGGTCACACCCCTAGTTTGAATGCTTCTGTCGCCGCAGGAATGGCACTCTACGAAATCTTTCGTCAACGGTGGTCTAATACCTGGCACCTAGATTCATTAGAAAACGCAATAACCTTGAAAAAAAGTAGCGGATTATAACAAAATTTGAAAAAATAACACCGATAATTCAAATGACATGTTGTTTAGCACCCAGCAGCCTGTCAGATTAGATTTGACAGGTGGCTCAAGCTTAACAGTTGGTGTGGATCAAATTTTGAGGGTCTTTGACCTGTCAAAGTTTTCCAATAAAGCACTGGTAAACCTTTTGGTAATTGGCAGGGAACGATGCAAGAACTTTTCACAAGCTTGTTAAATTTGATTGGGTTAGCCTGGTGGGTTGAAGTGAAGACAGAGTCTCCTCGCTGCACCTATTACTTCGGCCCTTTTTTAGGAGCAAAGGCGGCTGAAGCTGCCAAAGCAGGGTACGTCACTGATTTAGAGCAGGAAGGTGCTCAGGGAATTACAGTTTCAGTTAAGCGTTGCAAGCCTGCTAAACTGACCGTTTCTGAAGATTTTGGGGAAAAGCCCGGTCGGAAGATTGCTCGCGCTTTCAGTAGTCAGTTTTAGCGATCTCTTCAACGTAATTCCAGCAACAATCCTCATCGGTAGACCTCTCCATCAGGACGTTTCTACGGATAGTCAACCGCAGGTTGAGAAACCGACTCTGCGTCAATCATTTCTTCGACCAGGAGCCATTCGCCAGCTCGATTGTATTTTCCAAGGGCGGTAATGAACTGTTCCTGTTTTAGTTTTTTCATCTTTTCGTTGAGCTCTGGATCGAGGGTAACGAGTTGAAGTTTACGTTCCCCAATCGGGTCTGGCTCTTTGACTATTAATGCGTAGTTCTGTTTGTCTTGCAGTTCAACCCAGCCTAGGATCGCTGTCAACGTCTTTTTATGGACATTGGGTGCAACTGCCTGCGCTGATTCTATAGGGCAATCCCCATTGGTGGGATATTCTTCTGGATGCTTCAGGTAATGATGCTGCCAGCGCAACCAGTTGGGGTGGTCGGGTGGCAGATTGAGCAGGGGGATGACCGCAGTTGGTGCGGCCATGTCTGTCAGTAATGCTTCCTGGAGCGATCGCACCTCTAATTCCCGCGGTTGACATTGTTGCTCAATGCACAGGGCGGCTGCCATGCCTGCGGCCTGACCGATCCCCAAGACCAGCGGTTGCAGCCGGGTAGCACCATTGGCGATATGAGACACTGAAATATTTTTTTCACACACAAGAAAGCCCTCCACGGTTTCTGGCACCAGACACCGATAGGGGATCGTAAATGGGGTTCCTGTGCAACGACCACCCCAGCGCATTGACTTCGGCTTTAGATCAATGTCGCCACTGGGGTAATGGTGATCATTGACATAGTTGCCAATGGCGATCGCGTCGCAGACATTTTCTGCCAACGTACAGCCTTGCCCCAATACCACCATGGGCAGGGAAGCAACACAACCTCCAGAAATCGGCAAAATATCTTGCTCTTTCAAGGTTAGCTGCCCTTTCAGCCGACGGCTCTCCCGGTAGTAGGGATGCAGCGCATAGGCACCCCCACCTGGACTGTTGGGCAATACTGGAAAAATATCCTCCGCCAAACCATAGCGGCGACCAATCTGAGTTTGAATAAAGCGGGCAAACCCCTGGGAATGCCAGCGGGCTTCCTGTAGAAATTGCTTGCGAGCAGTCTCCGATGCTACCAATCGCTGCACCCCTTCTCCGTAATCATTTCCCCGAATGGGCCAGTTGATCATGAATCGGTTTCCTGGCAAACGACCGTAATTGAGAAATGCTTCCACCCCATGACGTTCCCAGGCTCCTGCAAACCGCCCTTCATCATAGTTGGGCGGAGTCGGAATTTCTGGAGCGATCGCCCCTGGCCCGTAATCCTGCATTATCACAACCCAGGTGGGTGCCTGAACGGGGTACCGCTGCATCAAGGGTATGGGAGCGATCGGTGCACTCGGTTCCCTAAATTCTGACTGTAACTCCCAGCCCCAACGGTAGGGGATTTCTCCCAAAGCCAATAAATCTCCCAGTTCAGTCCCATCTAATGTGATACTGGCCCAGACTGTATATTCTGTGAAACGAACGCCAGTGACGCGATCGCCCTGCTTCAAGACCTCCAGCGGCACCTGCCCATTGATCCATTTGAGATTGGGCAGAGCTGCCACCCAATCTGCAAAGATTTGCGCGCCCACACGGGGATCATAGGTGAAGAAGCTGACCCATCCGTGATCAAGTCCCTCTGGCTGGCGTTGTTGCAACTCCCGCAAAAAAGCTCCCCAGATACCTGTTTGAAAAGCAAGCAGTTCATTGCCATCCGGTGCGGCTACGCCAGCACTGGTGAGCATTCCCCCCAACCAGGGAAATTCGCTGACCAGGATGGTATTCGCTCCCCGGCGGGCAGCTTGCAGTGCTGCCGCCGTTCCTCCCGTTCCCCCACCCACCACCAGCACATCTGCCTGAAATTCATGCATGGGACACCCCGACATGGTGAACTGTGTCAATGATTGCCATTTCTTTTGAACCAAATCTATTTTCAGTCTGTCTAATCCTGCACGATTGACTGATTTGAGTCGCTGATTGATTGACTATGATTTCATGGGATGAAACGATGACGAAGAAACTTTTTCTGCTACCTGGAGCGATCGCCCTTATCCTCGCAGCAACTCCGGGATTGCCTGTCTTTGCTCAAACACCACCACCCGCTCCCAGTCCTCAAATGGAAAGATGGGGCGCGAAACTCAATTTGACTGAAGAGCAAAAAGCTCAACTTAGACAAATTAAAGCGTCAACCCGTGCCCAAATTGAAGCTGTATTAACGGAAGAACAAAAGACTCAATTGCAAACCGCCCGCCAGCAGGGACAAAAGCCAGGCAAAAATTTCTCTTCCCTAAACCTTACAGGCGAACAAAAATCTAAAATCCGGGCAATTCGGCAAGAAGCCAGAAGGCAAATGAATGCTGTCCTCACCACGGAGCAACGCCAACAACTCCAGCAACAGCGTGAACAGAAGCGCCAGCAACGTTCTACTCAAACGAGTATTTAATATTGCTGCCATTCGTTCACTTTGCTAAGTAGGTAGACATCATTAATTGGAAGAAAGGGGAGTGGGGGCATTGCCCCCAGGCAGGGGGTGAAACCCCCTCCACCCCCAAAACCATCTTTAATTTAATTGCACCCAGCTACTTACAAAAGAAGAACAGACATTCTATTGTTCAATACATTAAGAAGGGGCATCAATGATTATGCCCTTTTTTTTTTGCCCCATGAAATCGAATCAGATAGTGGCTGTATGGCCAGGGTAAGCTTGGCGAAAAGTTCCTCATGGTCAAGAATAGATGAACTACAAAACCGTCTCCTGCCAAGCAGTAACCCATTAACCAGATTTCATATCAAACCCTATGCTTAAAGACTAAAGCTGATAGTGGCCTTGCGGAAGGTTCCACTTCAGTTACGGCCATCCACTGTCAGTTCAGGAGGCATGATTATTAAATCTTTTACTGCTGGGTGAACGATGCAACCGTTACGTATCTACCCTCGAACCGCCTGGATTTCATTGTGGTAACCATCCTCTGATAGTTCGTTTTAATTAATGAACTCAATTCATTCAATTTTCAATCATCACTTAATGGGGCATGAAAAATAGAGGGTTATCATTGTAGTATGATCTAATTAGCTAACAAAAACTTGAGACTGTATCTCCCGCCAACCGTTAGTAAACCTACAATCTACTCCCCACGATTTCGAGTTAAGTTGATGACTAAAAAGAAAAAGATTGAGCCGTTAACTGGTGAGGCTCTGTTAAAGAAGGTTAAGGAACTGGAGCATCTTAGCAAAGAGCAAAAGGCAAGAGAGTGCGGTTACTACACCGTTACCAAAAACGGTGTGGAGCGAGTTAACATGATGAAGTTTCTCAATGCTCTGATTGATGCAGAGGGCATTGAGCTAGATGGCAAGCAGGGCACAAATGGTCGTGGAGGGCGCAGTGCCAGCTATCGGATTAGTGTGCAATCGAATGGTAACCTGCTGATTGGTTCGGCATACACCAAGCAGATGGATTTAAGGCCAGGGGATGAATTTGAGATTTCTCTGGGACGCAAACACATCCATCTTAAACAGCTTGATCGTCTAGAAGACTAAGAGGAGGAATAGAGCAAGGGTTGGTCAATTTTTTCGTGGCCATTCGGAAAAGGGTGGTCGAGGAAATCAGGGTTTCAAGGAGTCAAAGCCCATTTCTAGAACAGTCTCTAGAGCAATTCTCAACGCTCAATCAATCTAACCCCGAATGGCACTGACTTAACCTGGATTATTCACCAACCGCTGAAATCTTGATGGCAAAGACACCTCAAAAAACAGACTGTTTTTCAGGTAAATCACCAGAGTGGCTTCATGGCAAGCCTTTTGGAGATTTTCTGGAATCGTCATGAATAATGCAGGTTAAGAGCCTTGAGATAAATTTCAGGCTGAAAGCAGAAACCTGTTAAAACAGGTTCAAGCCGTAACAGACCTGCGTTTCAGTCAGTTTCAACTGACTTTAGCTTTGAGCCAGAACTTTAGTTCTGAGCTTATTTCAGTGCCATTCATCTAAACCCTATTAAGCCGCTGACTGCTTGGACATCCGAATGCTCAGTGTTTCCGCCAGTGCAGGCTTTTCTATGTAGCTGTGCAGCAACTGCTCTGTCATTACCAACCCACAGGCTAAAGAAACCTTCTCCTGCTCCAGCAACCCCAAAATTCGGGTGGGTTCGTCTCTGTCAACTACAGGAAGCTGGCGCAGTCCTCGTGCTCCCATGCGAGAAAGGGCGTCCGAGACAGGTTCATCCTCATAGGCGCAGAGCAAATCTTTGGTGCATATCTCTCCCAACGTTTGAACCCCAGGTCCAAACTCCTGCTCGTTGTGGTCATTTCCCTTCTCCCACCGAGCGATCGCCCGTCGAATATCCTGGAGCGTGACAATCCCAATCAAACGGTCAAATTCATCGGTCACTAAAGCACTGCGAGACTGGGCCCGAACTAACATGTTACCGGCCTGCAACACAGTTAGAGATGCGGGCAACGTCAGGAAGTTCTGGTGCATTGCCTGAAACACCAGCAGATGATTGAGAAATTCCACATTGGGGTCTGGCTGTACGTTTAATCCAGTTGATTGCAGCGTGGTGGCATTGCGGGCGATCGGCTTCAGCCGTTCGATCAGCCAGGCACTTAAACCCACTGCTGCCATCAACGGCAGAATAATTCGGTAGTCACGCGTCAGCTCAAATAACAACAGAATAGCGGTTAACGGGGCACGGGCGCTGGCTGCTAAAACCGCTGCCATTCCTACCATGGCATAGGCAGGAGGAGCGGCTATGTTACCGGGGGCGATCGGCAAAACCAGGGGTAACAGTTTGCCATAGGCAGCTCCCAGGGATGCTCCCAGGAACATGGCAGGAGCAAATAATCCGCCTACTAATCCACTTCCCAAACTAACGGCAGTCATCGTCAGCTTTACCAGTATTAAGCTCAGAAGCAACGGTAAGGAGAACTCTGCATCCCGCAGCATTGCCTCTACCGTTTCATAACCAATGCCCAGAATTTGAGGAAATTGGAGTGCAACTATCCCGACACAGATACCCCCGATCGCCGGTCGCAGCACTGGAGGCACGCGATTCATCCAGTTAAACCCGGATAGCTCTCCCTGAAAAAAGCGCTGCGCCAGCTGAATTCCCTGGGTGTAAGTCACGGAAATTAGACAGGCAAAAAGCCCCAGCCCTAAATAAAGGGGTAATTCCAGCGGGCTGCGAACTTCATAAACAGGCAGTGTAAATGCGGGTTGCCCTCCCTGCCCAATCTGGGCAATCAATGCCGAAACAACCGCAGACAACAGTACTACACTCACGGCTGAGGTGGCAAAGGTCGTTCCCAGAACCACTTCCAGGGCAAAGAAAACTCCGGCGATCGGAGCATTAAATCCGGCTGCCAGGCCCGCCGCCGCGCCTGCCCCCAGTAGCAGTCGTTGACGTTCTTGAGATACCTGAAGTGCCTGCCCCAAAACCGCTCCAATATTGGCTCCAATTTCTACACTGGGACCTTCAGGTCCTAGAGATGCACCAGTCCCCAAAGAAACCGAAGCCGCGATCGCTTTGGCAGATGCCTGACTGGGTGAAACACTTTCTACACCATGGGCAGTAGACAGTAAAGCAGCAATACTGGGGCCAAAGTCCTGCCACTTCCAGCGCATCAGCCCGACCACGAACCCCCCAACCACAGGAATACAGGCAAGGGTCCAGGCACCCAGAGGCGCAATCACCCCCATAAAGTCTTCCAGCATGAGGGCGTGAATCTTCTCAATTAAGTAGTGGAAAAGCACCACTGCGAATCCTGTTCCGCTGCCGATCGCCACCGCCAGCATGAGTACAACAGTTTCTGGCGAAGGCTGTAATCGATTCAATACCTGAGCAACCCAGGAAGAAGGTGGGCTAAACACCGGCTGTTCAGAGGTGAGAGCATTGGGAGAGGGGCTGGCATTCATTGAAGGGCACGGGACAAACTGAGATAGATCTTAAAGTTATGTTGCCTAGTTTTTATTTTTGATCCATGAATCCCTGGCCAGACAGGCCGTGATCAAGCTTCCTCAGTCATTCCAATCCTGAGAAAACCATCAAAAATCAAGCGAACAGGCTCTAACAGGTGTCGTTCAATAGAATCTCGTGAGGGGCATAAAGGTGCCCCACCAAGAACCAGCCCTGAATTGTACTTCTGGTCGCTCAGTCCTGGTAACCTGTCAGAACTGATTTCAGGCATGTCTAAAATCAACAAAGCTCAATATCCAAGAGTCTTGGGGATTTGCAATCCACAAAGACAACCATGACAGACCATACAGGAGATTGAGCGCCGACAACCAGAAATAAAAATTCAGGAAGTAATTTTAAGAATAATTCTGATCGCTCTGTTTTAAGTTTACACTACAATACTGCTGCTATGCTGTTTTCAGAGCATCTAATTGATTAAAAGTTTTATTTTAAGAAACTCCACAGTCTGGGGAAAACCGGGTTTGGAAATGTAGAATCTTGTTTGGGTCATTGAAATTTTCTCTTATAAGAATTCCCTGATATTCTGCCGACGATTCTGGTCATTTTGCGGTGCAATCAATTTGCTGCGGTTAGCTGAATTTGCTGTTGTCGTAAGCTATTGTGATGAACGCTCATACATTTGACCCTCTTTCTCCAACTTGCCCAATTTGTCACCGTGCGGATGCCATTAAACCCCACAGACTCCTACGAGGACTCTTAATTTGCCAGTATTGCAGGGAACGGCTGGTTGTCAGTTGGAGTGGTCACTACGTTCGTGACCCCTTTGCCTTTAAGCATTTAATGACCGGGCAGTGGCTGCGTCAGCAAAGCCATCCTCTTGCCCGCATTCGGCGGGATTTCAAAACTGCAAGCAACCCGATTCTACTGGTTGTTTTAAGCAGTGTTGTTTTTCTGGGAACAGCACTGGTTTTATTGCAGGGTTCTCCTTCTGAGCAATCTCGCCCCAATCAGTTGCCGTCTTCAACGACGGAGATTAAGTAGCCATCACGAAAGGTGTACAGCGTCACCAATCAAAATAAGGGAGTCAAGGGGAATCGAGGGGTTTATTCTCCAAGTCAAGTTGAAAATGAAGGGTTGGCTGGGGGCACGAGGCAATGGGTGGCGGGCCATTCTACAGTTGGGTGTTTGAGACCAGTGCGCTGATAATTGATTGAGCAGACAGTTGATGGAATTCAGTTGAATGTTACTGCCTTAAGAGCCTTGAGATATAGCTGTCGCCAGGTTGCTTAGGACACTGAGTTTAAGGGGGGCTTCGCCCCCAGCCAGGGATTCCACCCCTGCACCCCGTCCTAAGCCTGGTGGCTATAGCTATAAATCTCAGGCTCAAAGCGGAAACCTGTTGAAACAGGTTCAAACCCTAGCAGACCTGGGTTTCAATCAGTTTAAGCTGACTTTAGTTCTGAGCTAGTGGTCTGTCAAACTAAATTTGACAGGTGGTTAAAGCTTAATGGTTTGATTTGAGTTAAATGTTGAGGGTTTTTACTCATCAAAATTTTCCTGACGGAACACTAGAACTTTAGTTCTGAGCTCACTTGAGTGCCATTCGAGTTTAGTTAGAATTCTGCTCAAGCCGCAACCTGGCCTCTTTCTCAAACCAGGCAATGACCTGGGGAATGGCTAAATCTTCTATCCTCGTTCCGGCTTCCTGGGCCACAAGCCTGAGCGGAGTGAGTGCGGAACTGACCAGTTTGGAGAAGAATTGCTTAAATTGACGATCGCTCCCTTCCTGCAAGCTCTCATCCTGATACACCCAGTCTTCAATCTGTTCGGGCGTCAGAGCGTCGATGGTGGTTTGCTGCTGTTGAGCGATTTGCTTGAGCGATCGCAGGGCATAAATCGCCACCCGCACAGCAAATTTGTCATGGGAGGTCAGCAGTGCCTTATCCACCTCAGCACATTCCTCAGCCGTCAAAAATTCTGTGTAAGGTTGCATAGGAATCTTTAGAACTCAACCGTTCGCGATCGCCGTCCTACTGCAATTGGGAAAGCCGCTTTCCTATGGAGAAGGAATTTTTTCAACTCCGCTGACTGACCAGTAGTGCAGGACTGCCTTACTCAGATTAGCGCACTGGTATTCAAGCAGGCTTGTCTGGGGTGTGAAAGTGCTTTGTTTCCATCCTGCTTTGCAGCAATGCCTCAATTCCTGGTTCGAATCAGATAGCCGCAGCGGTGTTCGCCATCTACCAGCCAGTGGGTGCGTTCGACCTTGCAATCTAGGGCGATCGCAAACATCTCCAACTCGTGCCCGCACACACTGGGGTAAGACTCTGCGATCTGAGAAATGGCGCAGTTATACTCCGTCAAAATAAAAGCATTTCCGTCAGCCTGCTGGACTCCATTCTCATCAACGGGGTAATACTCTGCCATATAGCCTTCTTCCCGTCGGATCTCGACCAGGTTTTTCACTCGCTCTTCCAGAGAACCGTTGCCCAACCGTTGACGATACTCTAGAGCCTTCCGTTCCCATTGCTTCCGCAGGATAGAGCCTACCTGGTCTGGTCCAACCGTTTCGGTCAGGGTATCTAACAGGGAAATCGCAAATTCATCGTGTCGATGGGGAAACTGATTCCGTCCCGCCCGACTGAGGGCATAAACATAATTTGGGCGGCCCATCCCTTCATGGATTACCTGATGGATAATCAGCCCTTCCGTTTCCAAATCTTTCACATGCCGACGAATCGCCTGGGTGCTGAGTTGTAAATGTTCTGCTAACTCCTGCACTGTCGCCTGTCCCTGCTTCAAAAGAAGATGCAGGATGTCCTGTTTAGTAGAATTCTGCTGAGTGGCTGTCATTCTCTTCCCGGGGGTAGAACCTGCGCCATAGGCTATAAGGCAGATTTGAGGGCGATCGCAAATTTCAGATCTACAACAAATTTCAGATCTACTTTGACAACAAACATGTTGCTAAAGTACCCTACAATGTAGTTGTAGTTAAGCAACAAACGTGTTGTTTTAATTATAGAATCGATCCGTTGTCTTGTCGCGCTGCCTCATGAATACAAAAGCCAATCCCCCAAAAGCCTCAGATAAAAGCCTCGAAGCCATGAGGCTTTTCTCAGAAACCTACGCTAAGCGTACAGACACCTACTTCTGCGTCGATCCTGGGGTGACGGCAGTTGTCATCGAAGGGCTGGCTCGACACAAAGATGAGCTAGGCTCTCCTCTTTGCCCCTGTCGTCATTATGAAGATAAGCAGGCTGAGGTTGCAGCCGCCTACTGGAACTGTCCGTGTGTTCCTATGCGCGAACGCAAAGAGTGCCACTGTATGCTCTTCCTGACACCCGATAATGATTTTGCGGGCGATAAACAGGAAATCACTTTCGAAGAAATTAGAGCCGTCACAGGTCAATACTGAACCACTAAGAGTCTTGTGCTACGAGTTCTCAGGGAGTGAACTCAAGACTCAAAACTCAAAACTCAAAACCGTTGTAGAGAGAGACCCTGATGAGTGCGATCGTCCAAAACCTGGTCAACCAACCCTACAAATATGGATTTGTCACTAACATCGAATCCGACACCATTCCCCGTGGGTTGAACGAAGATATTATCCGCCTGATTTCGGCCAAAAAAGAAGAGCCGGAATTCATGCTGGAATTTCGTTTGCGGTCCTATCGCCAGTGGCTCAAAATGACTGAGCCAACCTGGCAAAATGCCAGCTATCCGCCTATCGACTATCAGGACATCATTTACTATTCCGCTCCCAAACAGAAAGAAAAGAAAAAGAGCCTGGAAGAAGTAGATCCAGAACTGCTGGAAACCTTTGAGAAGTTAGGCATTCCTCTTTCAGAGCAAAAACGGCTGACCAACGTCGCCGTGGATGCCATTTTTGATAGCGTTTCTGTCGCAACTACTTTCAAAGAAAAACTGGCCGAAAAAGGCGTGATTTTCTGCTCCATTTCCGAAGCCATCCGGGAGTATCCTGAGCTGGTGCAGAAGTACCTGGGCAGTGTTGTGCCACCCGCTGATAACTACTTTGCAGCGCTCAATTCGGCGGTTTTCAGCGATGGCTCCTTTGTTTACATTCCCAAAGGGGTCCGCTGCCCAATGGAACTGTCCACCTACTTCCGGATTAACAATGGTGAGACGGGCCAGTTTGAACGGACGCTGATTATTGCCGATGAAGGCAGCTACGTCAGCTATCTGGAGGGCTGCACTGCTCCCATGTATGACACCAACCAGCTTCATGCGGCTGTCGTGGAACTGGTTGCGCTGGACAACGCTGAAATCAAATATTCCACTGTGCAAAACTGGTACGCTGGAGATGCCAATGGCAAAGGTGGTATCTATAATTTTGTGACCAAACGGGGTTTGTGCCAGGGGGTCAATTCCAAAATTTCCTGGACTCAGGTAGAAACGGGTTCAGCCATTACCTGGAAGTATCCCAGTTGTGTCCTTGTGGGTGATCACTCCGTGGGTGAATTTTATTCTGTTGCCCTTACCAATCACTATCAGCAGGCCGATACGGGTACCAAAATGATTCACATTGGTAAGAACACCCGTAGCACAATTATTTCAAAGGGCATTTCGGCGGGGCGATCGAAAAATAGCTATCGCGGTCTGGTCAAAATCGGTCCTAAGGCAACGGGCGCACGCAACTATTCCCAGTGTGATTCGATGCTGATTGGCGACAACGCTCAGGCGAATACCTTCCCCTACATCCAGGTGCAGAACAACACAGGCAAGGTCGAACACGAGGCTTCGACCTCCAAAATTGGCGAAGATCAACTGTTTTACTTTACTCAGCGGGGCATTTCCGCGGAAGACGCCGTTTCTATGATGATTAGCGGCTTCTGTAAGGATGTGTTCAATCAGTTGCCGATGGAGTTTGCGGTTGAAGCCGATCGCCTCCTCAGTTTGAAACTGGAAGGTAGCGTTGGTTAATCACAACCTCCTTCGGAGGGAGGTTTGTTCAATGAACATCGCAAACATGGAAATTACCTATGCAGATATTGTGTATCCCAAAAGCCCGGATTGTGCCCGGTTGCTATTGAAATGAGGATCTTTGAAATTCGGAACCCTGGAAATGAACTTTATACCGTTGTGGCAATCCTGAAACACATCGGGCAACTGTAGAAATTCATCAATCGTTTAGAGGGGTTAGGACGTGATTTGTGACAACAGTGAAATCATTCTTTCGGTTCAGGATTTAACTGCTGAGGTGGATGGTACCCAGATTCTGAAGGGATTGAATCTGGAGGTGAAAGCGGGGGAAATTCATGCCATTATGGGGCCGAATGGTTCTGGTAAAAGCACCTTTTCAAAGGTGCTGGCTGGGCATCCGGACTACACCGTAACTGGTGGAACTGTCACTTTTTTGGGACAGAATTTGCTGGAAATGGAGCCGGAAGACCGGGCTCGTTCTGGAGTATTTTTGGCGTTTCAATATCCAATTGAAATTCCTGGGGTCAGCAATCTGGACTTTTTGCGAGTGTCTTACAACTCCAAGCGAAAGCACCAGGGGCTGGATGAACTGGATGCCTTTGATTTTGATGAGCTGGTCCAACAAAAACTGGATGTAGTGAAAATGGATCCGGCGTTTCTGAGCCGCAGCGTGAACGAAGGGTTTTCTGGGGGTGAAAAGAAGCGGAATGAGATTCTGCAAATGGCTCTGCTGGAGCCAAAGCTATCGATTCTGGATGAAACCGATTCTGGTCTGGATATTGATGCACTCAAGATTGTGTCTAATGGTGTGAATCAGTTGACAACACCGGAGAATGCGATCATTCTGATTACCCACTATCAGCGTCTGCTTAATTACATTGAACCAGATTACGTCCATGTGATGGAAGGTGGGCGCATTGTAACCACTGGTGGCAAGGAACTGGCTCTGGAACTTGAGGAGCGAGGCTACGATTGGGTGCGTGAAGAGGAGGCAGTGGGAGCAAAATGACGATTCAAGTGTCTACTGTTTCTGATGTGAGAACAACGAATGGGAAGGCGGGCGATCGCGTCGCTTACCTGACAGAGTTGCTCAGCCTGCGCCCCCCTCTTGATTGTCCAGCAGCCTGGTTACAGGAAATTCGCGATCGCGCTGCAGCCAGAGTCCAGGAACTGTCCATTCCCTCACCAAAAGACGAGGAGTGGCGTTTTACCGATTTATCTCCACTGCTGCAAACCCATTTTCAAACTGCTCAACCTCAGCTAGCCGCTATCAGTTCGGCAGAGATTGCACCTTTTGTTTTGCCAGGACCCGCTCACCGGATGGTGTTTGTTGATGGGGTGTTTGCTCCATCCCTATCAACCGAACCTGTGATTTCGACCAGTTTGATAGTGGGCAATCTGGATGCCGTTCAGCAAAGCTCTTTGTGGGATCAACTGCCCAATTATCTGGCAGAGCAACGGGGAGCAGACGAAGTTTTCACGGCACTCAACTCGGCCAGTCTAAGGGATGGGGCGATCGCTTGGGTGTCCCAAAACCAGACCCTCGAAACCCCAATCCACCTTCTATTTATCTCGACAAAAGCGGAACAGGCCAGCGTCAACCATCCTCGTGGGCTGGTAATTGCTGAACCAAATAGCCACCTGACTGTGATTGAAGAATATGTCTCCTTAGAACAAGGGGTATACTTCACGAATCCAGTGACGGAAATCTGGATTGAAACCAATGCGGCAGTGCATCACACTAGAATTCAGAGGGATGCAAAAGAGTCATTCCACATTGGTAAAACTGCCGTTTCTCAGGCACGGGATTCTCGCTACACCTGCAATGCCATCAGCTATGGGGCCCAACTTTCTCGCCATCACCTGGAGATTTACCAGATTGGTGAACAAACGGAAACTACACTGAATGGGTTAACCCTGATTGCGGGTGAGCAGGTAGCGGATACCCATAGTGCGATCGCCTTCACCAAACCCTGCGGTACCAGTCGTCAAATCCATAAATGCATCGTGGATGACCACGCCCATGCCGTATTCAATGGCAAGATCTTCGTGCCGAAGCCCGCTCAACTGACGGATGCTGGGCAGGTCAGCCGGACTTTGCTCCTTTCCCCTAAAGCTCGTGTAGACACCAAGCCCCAATTGGAAATTACCGCTGACAACGTTAAATGTGCTCACGGAGCCACCGTCAGCCAGTTAGAAAGCGACGAAATTTTCTACCTGCAAAGCCGCGGCATTGATGAAGAAACCGCCCGTCGGTTGCTAACCTATGCCTTTGCCTACGACGTGATCCGTGAAATTCCGATCCCATCCCTTCAAGATACGCTTGCCCAGTTTGTTAGAGAACACTTTTAAGCTGCAATGACACTAATTCAGGAAAAAACAATTGCTGCCAAGGTTCGTTCAGACTTTCCAATTCTGAATGAACAAATTCATGGAAAGCCCTTAGTCTATCTGGATAATGCGGCGACCTCTCAAAAGCCGATCGCGGTTCTCAACGCCCTCCAGCATTACTACAAGCACGACAACGCCAATGTGCATCGGGGTGTGCATACCTTGAGTTCGCGGGCAACAGATGCCTACGAAGGAGCACGGGACAAAATTGCTGCCTTTGTCAATGCGGCTTTCCGCCAGGAAATTGTCTATACCCGTAACGCCAGCGAAGCCATTAATCTGGTGGCTTATTCCTGGGGGCTGGCGAATTTACAGCCAGGTGACGAAATCATTCTGACGGTGATGGAGCACCACAGTAACCTGATCCCCTGGCAACTAATTGCCCAGCGAACAGGCGCTGTCCTGAAATTTGTGGAATTGACCGAAACAGAAGAGTTTGATTTCGACCATTTCAAATCCTTGCTGTCGAATAAAACGAAACTGGTTGCCGTTGTCCATATCTCTAATACTCTGGGCTGTATTAATCCAGTCAAGGAAATTTGTGCTGAGGCCCACCGTTATGGGGTGAGAGTGCTGATCGATGCTTCTCAATCGGTTCCTCATTTACCGATTGATGTACAGGATATCGATTGTGATTGGCTGGTCGCCACAGGTCATAAAATGTGTGGTCCCACGGGAATTGGTTTCCTCTACGGCAAGCTGGATCTGCTGCGTTCCATGCCGCCCTTCCTGGGTGGGGGCGAAATGATCGCAGATGTATTTCTGGATCACTCTACCTATGCCGATTTGCCCCATAAGTTTGAGGCTGGAACACCAGCCATTGCTGAAGCGATCGCCCTTGGTGCGGCTGTGGATTATCTCACCAACATTGGGATGGACAAAATCCATGCCTATGAAGAAGAACTCACCGCTTACCTGTTCCAGCAGCTTGAGCAAATTCCCGAAGTGAGAACCTACGGTCCAAAGCCAAAGGCCGATGGCAGTGGACGGGCAGCCTTAGCCGCCTTTACCGCAGGTGGTACCCATCCCCACGATCTTTCCACGATTCTAGATCAAGCAGGTGTTGCGATTCGGGCCGGGCACCACTGCACTCAACCGTTGCATCGCTATCTGGGTGCGCAATCTACCGCACGGGCCAGCCTCTACTTCTACAATACTCGTGAAGAAATCGATGTGTTTATTGCGGCATTAAAAGAGGCGATCGAATTCTTTGGCAGTCTGTTCGGCTAGAGACAGTCTGTTTGGCTAGAGAAAATTCATCACCAATGCAGTTGCGCAAAACGATTGGCTTTTACCTGGAAGACGTGGAAACCCCGATTGGTAAAATCGTCAACCTGGGGATTATCGGATTGGTGCTGCTCTCCTCAGCTATTTTCGTGGCCCAGACCTATCCGATTCCGGATGGGTTGCGGGCAGAGTTGAATGCGATCGACAAAGGCATTCTTATTGTTTTTGCAATTGAATACCTGCTTCGTTTCTGGGTCGCGGAAAATAAACTTCGCTATTTCTTTAGCCTCTACTCCATTATCGACCTATTTGCTGTATTTCCATTTCTGATTGGAATTTTTAATATCAGTTTTATCCGTGTCTTCCGCTGGTTTCGAATCCTGCGTCTGATTCGGTTTATTGAAGGTAAAACGATTGTTGGCTATATCACTCGCGAAGATAGTGCAATTTTTGCTCGGATTCTACTGACGTTATTCATTATCATCTTTGTCTACGCTGGTCTCATTTACCAGGTCGAACATCCCAAAAGTCCTGCCATCTTTGGCACTTTCCTGGATGCGGTTTACTTCTCCGTCGCCACCATGACCACAGTCGGTTTTGGTGATGTCACCCCCCTTTCCCAAACCGGGCGCTTGCTGACGATTCTGATGATTTTGACAGGAGTAGTAATCATTCCCTGGCAGTTGGGTGATCTGGTGCGACGACTGGTAAAAACTGCCAACCAGATCGCAACCCCCTGTCCTACCTGCCATTTGGCACTGCATGATATGGATGCTCAGTTTTGCAAGAACTGCGGCACAAGGTTACCAAACGCCGCCTGCCCAGTGGATGGGATGAGGAAGTAGGCTTTTGCCGGGTTAATAAAAGAAGTCTTTTCTCTTCCCTCTTTGGCATTGCTGAATCCGGGTATGAAATGGATGCTGTATGCTCGAAACTTCGTTTCGATTCATACTGCTTTTTTCAGCACCCCCCTCTTTCATCCTTCTTCTTTCCTCTTCCACTCCCCCATCCAGGCCCTCACAAACCGCACAAGTCCAATATCATCCGTCTTTTGTCGTTGTTTAAGAAACTGGGCCAGAACTTTTGCTGAAATCATCGGAATGGACTGGGCTTTTGCGATAGAGTTCAGATAGGAAGCGATCGCCCCCAACCCATAATGGATGTCTATCCAGGAAGTCCCTCACTTAACTGAAGCTCAAGTCCGTAACCTGGCAACCCCTCAAAGTTTTGACCGGGGTAAGACTTGTTATCGCAACAGAGCAATCGTCAATCCCACCCGTCAGGGAATGAAACTGTGGGCCGATTGTCGCGGGTCTGAACTATATCAAACCACAGCGATGCTGGGTGGGGAAGATGGGATTACCAACGCGACCTGCACCTGTCCTTACGACTGGGGAGGACTTTGTAAACATCAGGTCGCTCTCTTGTTGACCTATGTTCACCAGCCCGAAGCATTTGAGGCAATCCCACCCCTGGCGGAAATGCTGGCCTCCAGGAGCCAGGAAGATCTGATCGCTCTGATCGAACACATGGTACAGCGGCACCCTGACCTGCTGACGTTAGTAGAACGATCTGCTGCCCCCTCCCTGGGGACTCCCATCGATCTTTCCACCTATCGACGGCAGGCAAAGCGAGCATTGCGTCGTTCTGAAATGGAAGAAATCGCTGAAGATCTGGAGATGTTGTGTGATACCGCTAATGAGCTGCTACAAGTGGGAGACTGGCTGAATGCGGGTTCGCTCTTCCAAATGTTATTGGAAGAAACCACGGCGGCCTATAACGATGAACTCAGGGATATAGACTATGACGGTGCGGTGGGCGGATTGTCCCAGGATTTTGCCGAGGGCCTAGGGCAGTGTCTTGAAAATGGTCAAGACTTCAATCAGCAAATCCGAGAGAAATGGCTGCAAACTCTGCTGGCAGCCGTATTAAAGGATCTGGAATTGGGTGGAATTGATTTTGGAGCAGGAGCCGCTGATGCTCTACTGGAATGGGCCACGGAGGAAGAGTGGGAATGGATTGAACAGCGTATCCGGCAGGAGATTCAACGCAGCGATCGCTGGAAGCAAGACACCTTAGTTAATCTGCTGGCGGCCCGTCGTCGGGAAACCGGACAGGAGGAAGAAGCGAATTTACTCATTCACGAGTTGGGTAGCCCAGAGCAACGCGCCTTTCTCCTGGTTCAGGAAGAGCGATTTGAGGAGGCAATGGCGATCGCCCACCAGCACTTTACAACTTTACCGGGGCTGGTGATTCAATTTGCCGATGCCTTGCTGAGTGCCAACAAACCCGAACTCGCGCTGGAATACATCACCCAGCAAAATGCCCAAAACTCACGGGGCTACGCAGAATGGCTGATCAAGTTTTACCAGGAGCAGCAAAATCCTGAATTAGCGCTGCACTGGCAGCAACAAGCTTTTCAACAGTCCCCCTCTATCTCTGGTTTTCGAGAACTGCGGAAACTGGCGCAACAAACTGGCTTGTGGGATAACCTGCGAGCGGAGGTTCTCAAACAACTGGAACAGGATAAACGGTTTGCCATTCTGATTGACATTGCCTTGGATGAAGGGGATGGTGATCGCGCCCTGGATTTGCTCAATCGTTCTACTGATTGGAGTCGCTTTAGCTATCGACTGCGGGTCGCTGAAGCCATCGAAAAAAGCCAACCCAAAGCAGCACTTGATATTTATCAACCACTGGTGGATAAGGCGATCGCAGAACGCAATCGCAATTCCTATCGCACAGCCGCTGAATACCTCAAGAAAATCAAATCTCTCTACCAATCCCTCAAAGCTCAGAACAAGTGGCAAACTTACATCCAAAAAATTCGGACAACTTACTCAAACCTGCCAGCATTGCAGGATGAAATGAATAAAGCCGGACTTTAGGATGCATACAAAAATAACTTGATTAACTAAGCCGTCTTGCGGGGTACAATTCGATAATTCCATTCTCCATGAAATCGACAGCGCTCAATGTGGATGGTATTGAACTGTTCATCGCTGACTTGAATGCCTGTGGGAT